>NZ_MLYQ01000001.1:0-204936 GCF_001866725.1 Bacillus sp. MUM 13 | reverse complement strand
CTGCTGTTTTTAGGGTTTTTTTGTTATGATAAATGCGCTTCATTTCCAGTTTCTCTTGGAGCTAATACCGTACGGGGCTTTGAGCCTTCATACGGCCCGACAATCCCTCTGGCTTCCATTTCATCAATCAGTCTTGCAGCACGGGTATAACCAATCCTGAACCTCCGCTGCAGCATGGATACAGAAGCTGTCTGCATCTCTACAATCAGGCTGACTGCTTCATCGTAAAGAGCATCTTCCGCCTCGCCAGCTGCTGTTTCAGGAATATCGTCAGGAATCATTTCTTCATTATATTGTGCTTTTTGCTGTGAGATGACGTAATTTACTACATCCTCAACTTCGTGATCTGATAAAAATGCACCTTGAACACGAACTGGCTTTGACTCGCCGACTGGCAAAAACAGCATATCTCCTCTTCCAAGGAGTTTTTCAGCTCCTCCCATATCCAGGATTGTCCTGGAATCTGTCATTGAAGATACACTGAATGCAATTCTTGAAGGAATATTCGCTTTGATGATTCCTGTGATAACATCTACTGAAGGGCGCTGGGTAGCAATGATCAGATGGATCCCTGCTGCCCTGGCCATCTGGGCCAGCCGTGTAATAGCATCTTCCACATCTGAAGATGCAACCATCATTAAATCAGCAAGTTCATCAACAATCACGACTATATACGGCAGAAGGGGCTGCTGTGCATCTTCCTCGCTATTCTGTCTGACTACATATTCATTATAACCCTCAATATTACGCGTTCCAGTATGTGAAAACAGTTCATAGCGGCGTTCCATTTCACTTACGACTTTTTTAAGAGCCTGTGATGCTTTTTTAGGATCAGTGACAACAGGAGCCAATAAATGCGGTATGCCATTATATACATTGAGCTCTACCATTTTTGGATCGATCATCATCATTTTCACTTCATGAGGCTTAGCCCTCATTAAAATGCTCGTAATAATTCCATTGATGCAGACTGATTTACCGCTTCCTGTTGAACCTGCAACAAGCAAGTGGGGCATCTTGTTCAGCTCTGCCATGACCGCTTCTCCAGAAATATTCCGGCCCAGTCCTATCTGCAGCTTTGCATCAGGTTTATTATTTTCTTTTGATTCAAGCACTTCCCTTAAAGATACCATAGCAATCTCAGAATTAGGCACCTCAATGCCAATTGCAGACTTGCCTGGAATCGGTGCTTCAATACGGATATCCTTTGCAGCAAGTGCAAGCGCCAGGTCATCCGATAAGCTGACGATTTTGCTTACCTTGACACCGACGTCTGGATGCACTTCATATTTGGTAACAGCCGGCCCTAAATGCACCTGTGTCACCTTCGCTTTAACCCCAAAACTTTTAAAGGTGCTTTCAAGCTTTGCCGCATTATCATGAATTAACTGAAATTCACCGCTTTGATCCGTTTTTTTCGGATGATTTAAAAGTGAAAGTGCTGGAAGATTATATTTTTTATTTTCAACTTCCGTAAAATTAATGGCTGGAACGATATCATCACTTTCAGATTTCCCGTCTTTTTCTGCAGGAGCTGCATTTTCCTCATTTACTGCATCTGCTAAAGAAGCCGCGTCCTTTTCAATAGGCTCTGTACCTTCCCCGTAAGCTTTTTCTGCAAAGTTAGAAATGAGTCTTCGGGAAGGCAGTTCCTCTTCTTCTTCTGGAAGATTTACTTCCGGCAAAGAATGATTTTCTGATTTTTTTTCTTTCTTCTTTTGTTTTTCCTGCTGTTCCTGCTTCTTATTTTCCTTTTTTTCCTGATTCCAAGTCTTCATATCTTCCCTGAAGGCTCCCCACTGTGAAGTAATAAAAACAGCACAATACCGGATCAATTTCCCCAGTGTTTCTCCAAAAGACTTGCCAGTGAGAAGGACCACGCCAATTATAATGAAGATTACAGCGACAATTGTAGAACCTGCCTGGTCAAAAAGGAAATAGGAAGATGCAAACAAGATGGCTCCAATCATTCCTCCTCCAAGATCCGGCGGGGTGCTTGTTTGACCGTTAACTTCCATCCAGAAGAGCTCCCATGTATTAGCAATTACACTCGGCTTTTTAAACGGCCCCCCTTCAGCAAGCAATCTGAAGAGATGCACATGGCTTAACAGAAGAATGCTGCAGACGATAAAGTAAATTCCAACAAGCTGTCTTTTTAAAAACAGCGGAGCTGACCTTTTGATCATTAAATAAAGGCTGACAGCAATCATCCCAAGCAAAAACAGGATATACCACTCACCCATAAAAAATCTTACTAAAAAGACAATGCTCTTTCCTACGGCACCGAGCTTTGCGATGGCGATTGCAGTAAGACCCAATATGGCCAGACCTATCAATTCATATTTCAATGTGCCTTTTAATGTCTCTGTACTTTTTTTCTTTTTCCTTTTTTTCTTTTTCGCCATTTTTACCACCTGACTTTTCATGCAATATGTATTCAATACCCATTGTAAGAATACCGGCATCTTTGTTAAATTTTCCGTAAGCATTCTCTATAAATAACAAAGAAAGCAGCCTTGCCGGCTGCTTAATATTATTTCCTTCAGTATATCATAATTTGCATGGCTTGGACCTTTTTTCTAATTATTAAACCCTTGCAAAACAGGCAAATAAGACCCTGGCTGAATGGCAGGAACCAGATAATGCGCAGGATCGGTGCTTATGATCCTCTGAACACGAAAGCTTGTCGGACTCTGCTGTTCAATTAATATCGGAATGCCATCATACGAATAGTTGTGGATATTGTGGAATGCCTCCGCGGCATGCGGAAAGACCTGTTCCGGCGGCAGAATGGTATATAAGGTCATTGCAGAATTCCTTCATCGCCATTTTCAGATGATGCCCTTGAAGCGTCAATCAGCTCATTCAGCTTTTTCATGGCCTGGCCGATTCCCCCCACATCATCCATCAAACCAAATTCAACTGCATCATGGCCGATGACATTTGTCCCGATATCTCTTGTTAAATTGCCTTTTGCAAACATAAGGTCCTTAAATTGTTCTTCACTCACTTGAGAATGCTTTGTTACAAATCTGATGACCCTCTCCTGCATCTTATCCAGATATTCGAAGGTTGCAGGCACACCAATGACCATTCCAGTCAGTCTGATAGGATGAATGGTCATTGTCGCTGTTTCGGCAATAAATGAATAATCGCAGGATACAGCTATCGGTACTCCGATAGAATGTCCGCCTCCTAAAACGATTGATACAGTCGGCTTTGATAATGAAGCAAGCATTTCAGATATAGCCAATCCTGCCTCCACATCTCCTCCTACCGTATTCAATATAACCAGTAGACCTTCTATCTTTGGATTTTGTTCTATCGCTACGATTTGAGGAATAACATGTTCATATTTAGTTGTTTTATTTTGAGGAGGCAGCTGGATATGTCCCTCGATTTGCCCGACAATCGTCAAACAATGAATGCTTGAATCCTGTGACATATGGGGAACGTTCGTCTGTCCAAGCTGCTGGATTTTTTCAATTAATGTAGAATTCTTGCCTTCTTCAGGTTTATTTGGCTGCGGTACATTCTCCATTACAAAACTCCTTCCGTCTGCGTATACAACCATATTATTGTCTCAAAATAGCGAGTTCATTCGCATTCCGGCCAAGGAAAATGAATGTTATTTTGCAAAATGACAACTAAATGCATAATAATACCACCTATAAATCAGGCAAAAAAAAGCCCTGATTGCACTAATACAATCAGGATCAACTTTAAAGTAATATCAAATTTCCATGATGATCGGCAGGATCATTGGACGTCTTTTGGTTTTTTCGTATAAGAAGGAATTCAGTGAGTCCCTCATGTCCTGTTTTAGTGAGGACCAGTCAAAAGGCTGTTTTGTTCCGGTTTTCTTCACGATTTCATTGACGAGTAAAGTAGCTTCATCCATCAGTTTTTCAGACTCCCTCACATATACAAATCCGCGTGAAATTATTTCTGGTCCCGCAGCAATTGTCTTATCAGATTTATTGAGAGTAACGACGACTATCAAAGTGCCATCCTGTGAAAGCAATCTGCGGTCCCTAAGGACGATATTCCCTACATCTCCGACTCCGCTGCCATCTATTAAAATATTGCCTGCGGAAACCTTGCCGGCAAGGCGGATTTGTTCCGAATTAATTTCAACGATATCCCCTTTATCGGCAATGATAATATTTTCCCTGTCAAGACCTGCTGACACTCCAACTTTTTCGTGTGCATATAAGTGGCGGTATTCACCATGTACAGGAATAAGGAATTTAGGTTTCATTAAATTCAGCATCATTTTCAATTCTTCCTGGCTGCCATGGCCGGTAACATGTACCTTATATCGGCTTGAAACAACATTTGCACCCACCCTGTAAAGAAGATCAATCGTTTTGGCAAGATTGATTTCTCCCCCTTTTAGTGGAGAAGCCGCAATTAAGACGGTGTCTCCTTCAGAAATTGCCACCTGCCTGTGTGACTGCCTGGCCATTTTTTGCAGAGCTTCTATAGGTTCCCCTTGATGTCCCGTGGATAGAATGACTACTTTATTAGTTTCATAGGAAGAAAGCTCTGAAACAGGAATGATTGCATCTTCTTCTACCTTTAAATATCCCAAATCAAGCGCAGTATTATACACTCTGTGAAGGCTCTTCCCAACCACTGCGACTTTTCTTCCGCTTTTTGCAGCAGCATTAAAAACATGCTGAATGCGATTCACATTCGATGCAAAGCAGGCAACAATAATTCTGCCGCGGGCATTTTCAAAGGCATCTGCCATATCTTTTGCAACAATCGCCTCAGAAGGTGTATATCCGGGTTTTTCTGCTCCGGTACTATCAGAAAGAAGGCAGAGAACCCCTTTTTCTCCAAGTGCCGCCATTTTGCCAATCTCCGGCTTGTAAAGCTCCGAGGCAGCTTGATCAAATTTAAAATCACCGGTATAAACAATGGCTCCTTCAGAGGTATGAATGGCGATTCCCACTGAATCAGGAATACTGTGATTTGTCCTGAAAAAGGAAATATCAGCCTCTGGAAAATTCAGAACGGTATCTGAATCCACCTCAATAAACTCTGTTTTTCCTTTGTAATCATCTTCTCTTAATTTAGCTTTAACCAAGGCAATCGTAAGTTTCGTGCCAAATACCGGCACCTTTAAATATTTCAGGATATAGGAGAGCGCACCCATATGATCTTCATGTCCATGACTGATGAATATTCCTTTCAGCCTGCTTTTATTTTCCATAACATAGGAAATATCTGGTATAACAGCATCAATTCCCAGCATTTCCTCCTCAGGAATCATTAAGCCTGAATCTAAAAGAAATAAATCCTCATTAACTTCAACAATATACATATTTTTTCCAAGCTCCCCCTGTCCTCCAAGGGAAATTACCTTTATGCCGTTGTTATCTTTTTCTTTAACCAATCTAATATCCTCCTTAAAAATCTGGCCGTTCAAAATCCAATTGAATTTATTATACATGATGTAAAAAAAACAATACAATACTTAACCTTTTTATGGAGTATTGACAAAAATGTTCTATATCGCAGCACATTTTTTCATCCATGATATGTATGTATTAATGTATTTAACCTCACTTATTCCAGATATGGTATACTATTCGGTATTTTTATAACCTAACTTTTATGCCTCTAAACCTGGCAGCGCTTACTTGTGCAGCTTCCTCTGCAGAATCCCTGGCCAGCTAAATATATTCTTAATAAGAAGGAGAATAATGCCCGGTTCTGTATATCAGATGACAGAAGATGACGCGGGCTATACCTTAAATGTTTGCGAAAACTATGTATAAGTAAAAGTATAAAGAAAAGACTTATGATTTGAAAGAATTATTTTATAATTCCATTTATGGTTTAATGGCTATAGGGATTTATTATAAAGGCTAATTTTGTAAAATTTGCTGCAATGAAACAAGGTGGCTGAAGCAGCTACAGTAGCTCTCCTTAAGCAGAGAGGGCGGTGAACCAAGCAGCTTTCTCGCACCTTGTACTCCAATCAGCCTGAGTTAACAATGGAGCATATTAAAAAAATAACAATCTTTTAAGAAAAGAGCCATTATAAAACAAGCCAATCAAAGATGACTGGCTTGTTTTTTCTTGCAGATTATTTAATTAAAGCATTCAATGCTGCCCGTTCCTGCTCAGTTAATGGCAGGATAGGAAGCCTGACAGAGCCGACATCCATGCCTTTGATCTGCAGTGCAGTCTTAACAGGTGCCGGGCTCGGTGCTGCAAATAAGCCCTTCATAACAGGCTGTAATTTTTGATGCATTACAGCTGCCTCTCCTATGTTACCGGATAAGTATGCTTCGATCATTTCCTGCATTTCATTCCCGATTATATGCGAGGCTACAGAAACTATGCCGGCTCCTCCAATAGAAAGAACTGGTATCGTCAATCCGTCATCCCCGCTGTATAACGAAAAGTCATCACTTGTTCCGGAGATGATTTCTGTCATGGCATTCAAATCCCCGCTAGCTTCTTTTACAGCTACAATATTATTGATTTCAGCAAGCCTGATTACTGTTTCAGGAGCGATATTCACAGATGCCCTTCCCGGAATATTGTAAATCATGACAGGAAGCAATGTACTGTCTGCAATGGCCTTGAAGTGCTGATACAGGCCTTCCTGATTTGTCCTGTTATAATATGGTGCCACAAGCATAACAGCATCTGCGCCATTTTGTTCTGCCTTTTTAGTGAATTCAATTGAAGCATAGGTATTATTGCTGCCTGTTCCCATGATGACAGGCACTCTTTTATCTGCTATTTCTGCTACATGGCGAAGCAATGCAATCTTTTCTTCTGATGACAGTGTTGGAGATTCTCCGGTTGTTCCACAAATAACAAGTGAATCTGTACCATTTTCAATCAGGTAATTTACCAGTTTTGTTGTCTTGTTAAAATCAATGTTCCCATTCTTATCAAATGGAGTTACCATTGCTGTGGACACTCTTCCAAAATTTATCATAATATACACCCCATATTTAATTCCGCTAATTAATCAGTAATTTTGTATTCCGCAATCTCTTTATGAAGCTGGAAAGCATCATGCAGAGAATTCACCGCTTCTACTAAATCATTTTCCTTTACCAAAACCCAGATAGTTGTATGGCTATCTGCGGATTGCAAAATGCCGATTCCCTTTTCAGACAAGGCCGTTACAATTTTAGAAGCAACACCCGGAACACCGTTTATTCCTGCGCCGACCACAGATACTTTTGCGCAATTTTCCTGTACAATCGGGTCGTGCCCCATTTCTTCCAATATTTTAATGGCATGCCCGGTCATGTCCTCTGAAACGGTATAAACTACACCCATAGGCGATATATTGATAAAATCAACACTAATAGAGGCTTTGGCCATAGCCTGGAAAACTTCTGCCTGTAAGTTGTATTGATTTTTTTTTGCCAATACCTTTATTTGTGTAATTTTAGAGACATGTGCAATTCCCGTTACAAGCCTCTCACGGATATCACTTCCGCGCCGGTCCTTGTTGATGCTGGTCACCAGTGTCCCTATTCCGTCTGTATAGGTGGACCTTATTCTTATCGGAACCTTTGCTCCCATGGCAATTTCCACTGCCCGGGGATGAATGACCTTTGCCCCCTGAT
This sequence comes from Bacillus sp. MUM 13, assembly GCF_001866725.1. Taxonomy (NCBI): domain Bacteria; kingdom Bacillati; phylum Bacillota; class Bacilli; order Caryophanales; family Bacillaceae; genus Bacillus; species Bacillus sp. MUM 13. The sequence goes on along the minus strand of NZ_MLYQ01000001.1, from coordinate 197,326 downwards.
ACGCAAGGTTGCATACCTCATTATATGTGACTACAGAAAGTGGGCGAGCATGCTCAGCAATCCTTGGATCCGCCGTCATTATTCCTTCTACATCTGTAAAAATATCAACCCATTCTGCACCCAGAGCCGCTCCGATTGCAGCTGCAGATGTGTCGCTTCCTCCGCGGCCAATGGTGGTTATATCGCCGTTTTTTGCAGCACCCTGAAAACCTGCTACAACAACAGCATCATGATCTTCAAGCTCTTTCAGCAGACGGTCGCATTTCATTTCCATGATTTTTGCATTGGTATAATCATTATTTGTCCTGAAACCTGCCTGCCCGCCAGTAAGTGAAGAAGCTTTTATTCCATTTTCGAGAAGCATATTAGTAAATACAACCGAAGAAATCGTTTCACCAACAGATAGCAGCAGATCTTGCTCTCTTTTAGTAATCAGGGAATGTGATCCTTTTACAAGAGACAGAAGCGTATCCGTAGCATAAGGATCTCCGCTTCTGCCCATGGCAGAAACAACCACAATGACCTTATACCCTTCTTCAAGAGCTTTTTCAATATGGCGTTTTGCATGAAGTCTGCTTTCTTCGTCGCGGACAGATGTCCCGCCGAATTTCTGTACGATGATTTTCATATTAACACCTCAAATGTAAGCCAGCTCTCCTAAAAGGAAAGCCGGCAGTCCTAATCATTATTTATTTTATATCCACTAATCCAAGCTTTAGCAAGCTTTCTGCAATTTGAACAGAATTCCAGGCAGCTCCTTTTAATAGGTTATCTGAAACAACCCATAAATGGAAACCTTTCTCCTCATCCAAATCTTTCCTGATCCTGCCAACGAACACTTCATTCTTCCCGACTGCGGCTTTGGGCATCGGGTACACCTGATTTGCCGGATCGTCCTGCAGTATGATGCCGTCTGCTTCTTTTAAAAGACCCTGTATATCAGGCACAGAAACTCCTGATTGGCCAATTTCAATATAAACGGATTCAGAATGTCCTGTTTCTACTGGAAGGCGTACGCAAGTAGCTGAAACGGGAAGATTAGGCATATGCATGATTTTTTTGGTTTCATTGATCATTTTCATCTCTTCAAATGTATAGCCATTTTCCTGGAATTTATCTATTTGAGGTATTACATTGAATGCAATCTGATAATGATTTTTATCTCCCTTTACAGGAAGGATTGCAGGTTTTGCCTCTTCTCCTTCAAGAATGGCCCGTGACTGCTCCTTAAGCTCAGAAATAGCTGCGGCCCCGGCACCGGAAACTGCCTGGTAAGTAGACACGATGACTTTATTCAGCCCGAACTGCTTTCTGATTGGTTCAAGAGCAACAACCATTTGGATGGTTGAACAATTGGGATTGGCAATAATGCCATTATGCTTCTTTAAATCTTCTTCATTAACCTCAGGAACTACCAATGGCACATTCTGGTCCATCCTGTAAGCACTGGTATTGTCAATCACGATGGCGCCGCGCTTAACTGCTTCAGGGGCAAACAATTTGGAGATGTTTCCTCCTGCACTGAACAATGCAATGTCGATATCTTCAAAGCTTTCCGGCTTTGCTTCCTGAACTACTATCTCCATGTCCTTAAAAAGCACCTTTGTGCCGGCAGAACGGGCTGAAGAAAGCAGTGTAAGGTTTTTAATAGGCAGATTTCTGTTTTCAAGAGTTTTCAGCATTTGCTGTCCGACTGCCCCTGTTGCTCCAACAACCGCGATATTCAATCCTTTTGTTTCAAACATTAGTCCATACCCCTTTTCAAAAATAAGCAGCATCATCTGTTAAATAGATAATCTTTAATTTTACTTCATGGCACAGCATAGCCGGCAATCCGCCCAGCTTTACTATGGAACATATCATGTATTAATCGGTACGTATATTTTATTTTTCTTTCTAAGAATACCATTTATTTTAACACACTCACATTCTAAATAAATAGATTTTGTGCTAAATTATCTTATGCATCAGGTGACCGGCATTAGATAGCGCTTTAATTATCGTCTTTAAATCTTTCAACGATAACAGGCTGGATCTGCTCTCCATTAATTGCTGCCACAATTGTATCTCTGATCATACTCATTCTCGCCACCATAGAATTTGGTTTTTTCAGGGGGTCATCCTGGCCGTAAGGAACAAAGTAAATATCCTTTGCAGCCATAAGTCTCATAAGATTCACTCCGTTAAGGCCGAGGGCATCATTTGTAGAGATTCCGACAACAACCGGACGGTGATTTCTTATTGTCGCTTTTGCAGCCATAAGTACTGGTGAATCGGTAAGTGCATTGGCCATTTTGCTCATTGAGTTGCCTGTAAGCGGAGCGATCACCATGCAGTCAAGAGGCATTTTGGGGCCTAGCGGCTCTGCTTTGACTATTGTATCCACAACATGATGGCCGGTCAGTTTTTCGATTCGCTCTATCCAATCTTCCCCTTTGCCAAAGCGTGTTTCTGTATGCTGGACGGTACTTGTCACAACCGGCACCACTTCAGCACCTTCATTTACTAATTTCTCAATTTCCGGAAAAACAATGTCATACGTGCAGTGAGAACCTGTCAACCCAAATCCTATTCTTTTGCCTTGTAGACTCATGTCGTTTTCCCCTTTCTTTTTTTAATATCTTCTCTTATAAGCTGCGACAAAGCATTTGCGAGTATCTTTCCGGCTGTTTTAGGAGCAACGATCCCCGGAAGACTTGGAGCAAGCAGGGCTTTAATGCCCCGTTTTTCAGCGTAGCGGAAATCTGTCCCCCCTGGTTTTGAGGCCAAATCGATAATAAGCGTGTGAACAGGCATATTGGCTAATACAGAGGCTGTTATGATAGGATAAGGAATAGTATTGATACATATATCAACATCACTCACTGCTTTTGGAAGCTCGTTTAAGTGAAAAGGCGATGCAGCCATCTCAGTGATTCTTGCAAGATCTTCGCTTTTTCTTGCCCCGACCTTCACCTTGGCTCCAAGTGACTGAAATGACCTGGCGACACTCATTCCGACGCGTCCAAGGCCCAGGACAGCTACATTTGAACCATGAATCGTATAATCAGTATGTTGAATCGCCATCATGATTGTTCCTTCTACTGTGGGAATGGAATTATAGATGGCTACATCATCTCTTTCAAAAAGCTGTACAAGGCGACGATTGGACTTTTTTATAATAGAATTGAGATAATCATTGCTAATTCCTGAATAAATGGTGCAATGTGGAGGTGTTTTCATCAGCGTTTCTTCATTTACGAATACATCTTCACTTGAAAAGATGGTTTCAACCTTGCCATCTGCATTCGTTCCGCGGATAGGAAGTATTATTGAATCAATTTCAGAGAGATCGACATCTTCCAACTTTTCTTTAATCGCCCCTGTAAATGCATGATCAAGCTGTTCAAAACCAATCAGCCAAAGCTTTGCATCGAGCTCTGTAAGCTTCCTGATGACTTCCAGCTGCCTCGCATCTCCGCCTATCACTGCAATCTGTACACCTGTGAGCATCAAACATCACCTTCTTTTATAGACTGCTCTCTTCATTTTCAATCACTGCTTCATTCCCAACATATTATGTGTTTTCTGAACAATAGGTGAAGAAATACATAAAGTTGCCTTCAAAAGCAAAATAAAAAAGCTGCGGGCAAGCAGCTTTTTTTTGCACAGATTTAGTAAATGTTACGCTTGCGGTTTTTCACTCATTAAAGCTTTCATTTTCAGCTATATCTATGATAATCATATCTGCACCGATTTTCCTAATATGGCTCCATGGCACTCTCACTTCATTGCCGTTTTTACGGAGGCCGAACCACTTGACTGAGGGTATGATAAGAGCAGTAATTTGCCCTTTCTCATCTATTTCTAAGTCTGTCTGGCCAAGCACGCCCAATCTTTCCGCTCTCTTGATATCTACAATTTCTTTACCGCTTAATTCACTTAGCCTCATGCCGCGCCTCCTTAATACGTCCTTATTACACTATATCGGGGTGCCCGGCCGCTTAGAAGCAAAGAAGCAGCAGAACTGAAAAAAAACCTTGCATAACGTTTATTTTTAAAGGGATTTAATAACTCCCCGGATAAATAGTAGCGTTTGCCTTATTTTAAAATTTAGGCTGTTTTCGTAAACTTTGTTGCTATGGAACAAGGGGTTGATTTCCGCTACAGGATGCTCCAATCAACCTGCTTTAACAATAGATTTTCCTCGAAAAATTATTAAATAACAACAATCTTTAAGAATAGAGCCAAAATTTATGAAAAGGAAATACTGGAGCTTTGCCAGCATCAAAAAAAAGACCCATTTGGCATCGCTCCATATAGGCAACGCGCAAAACAGGTCTTTTTTTTACTTGGCTGTCCAGTCTTCCAGCGGACTTACCAGGGAAATTGAATAATGATCGGTGAAAAGTTTTCTGCCAAGGGTGTTTACACTGTCTTCAGTCACTTCATCAATCATATCAATGATATCATCAAGTGAACGGTGCCTTTCAAGAAGCAGCTCGTTCTTTCCGTTTCTGCTCATTCTGCTGTTCGTACTTTCAAGGCTTAGCATTAAGCTTCCTTTAAGTTGTTCTTTGCTGTTATTCAGCTCTTTTTGGGTGATACCCTCACTTTTTAATGTTTCCAATGTTTCCTTGATGGTTTCATATAAGTTATCAAGCTGATTAGCTCCTGTTCCTCCGTAGATGGTAACCATTCCGCTGTCCTGGTATCCGGAGTGATAGGAGTAGATTGAATACGCAAGGCCCCTCATTTCCCTGACTTCCTGGAATAGCCTGCTGCTCATGCTTCCGCCGAGGATATTGTTCAAAACAATAAGGCTGTATGTATCGCTGTGCCCGATTTTCAACCCTTCAAAGCCAAGGCACAGGTGAGCTTGTTCTGTTTCTTTTTTGCGAACTAGCTTGTTTTGATGAAAGCTGGGTTTAACTAGCTCTGGACGGCTTTTTCCGCCTTCATATGAACCAAAGTAGCCTTCCGCTTCTTTAACAAGGCTTTCATTTACATTTCCGGCAATCGAAACAACCACTTTATCCGGGGTATACATGTCATGTACATATGCATTCAATGTTTCCGCTGTAAAAGTTTCCAGCGTACTTTCTGTACCTAAGATGGGGTAACCCAAAGGATGATTTTCATAAATAGCCTGGCTGAGCAGATCATGAACGATATCATCTGGTGTATCTTCGTACATTTTAATTTCTTCATAGACAACGCTTTTTTCTTTCTTCAGTTCTTCTTCATCAAAGATTGAATTAAAGAACATATCAGACAGAATTTCCAGAGCAAAGCTTGCATGTGTATCAAGCACCTTTGCGTAATAGCAGGTATATTCTTTCGAAGTGAATGCATTTACCTGGCCGCCAATACTGTCAAAGGATTCAGCTATTTCCCTGGCAGTACGCTTCGTCGTTCCTTTAAACGTCATATGCTCCAGAAAGTGAGAAATTCCATTTAATTCTGGTGTTTCATTGCGTGATCCCGTTTTAATCCAAATCCCGATGGCAACTGAACGGACAGTCGGAATATTTTCTAGAACAACCCTTACACCGTTTTGACAAGTATATTTCTTAATCAACTAACATTCCTCCCTAATCTATGGTGAACCGAAATGCTGAAGCGCCTTGTAAGACCGTGAAGCAAATAGGGATTGAACCTTGAAGGCGCTTTTTTGCCTTCAGGGGGCAATCATCTTTTGCACAGCGGGCTAGGCGCTGAAGCTGGACAAACCGAAATGCTGAAGCGCCTTGTAAGACCGTGAAGCAAATAGGGATTGAACCTTGAAGGCGCTTTTTTGCCTTCAGGGGGCAATCATCTTTTGCACAGCGGGCTAGGCGCTGAAGCTGGACAAACCGAAATACTGAAGCGCCTTGCAAGACCGTGAAGCAAATAGGGATTGAACCTTGAAGGGGCTTTTTTGCATTCAGGGGGCAATCATCTTTTGCACAGCGGGCTAGGCGCTGAAGCTGGACAAACCGAAATGCTGAAGCGCCTTGCAAGACCGTAAAGCAAATAGGGATTGAACCTTGAAGGGGCTTTTTTGCATTCAGGGGGCAATCATCTTTTGCACAGCGGGCTAGGCGCTGAAGAAAGAATTTCATACAAAAACTTGTATAAATGAACCATTAATTTTATGGAAACATTTCTCAATGCATCATTCTTTTCTCGCTTAGTGCTTCTGTGACTGTAACAAGATGCAGGTTCTTCTTTTTAATTTGTTTAATTAATGTATCTAAAGACCGTGCTGATGATTCTGTCGGGTGCATCAATATAAAAGCACCTGGATGCACTTTTGACATTACCCGCTGTATAAGGATTTCCGGACTCGGCTTTTGCCAGTCTATTGTATCTACACTCCACATGATTGTTCCCATTTTTAATGAGTTGGCAATTGAGACAGTTTCATCACGGAAACTTCCGCTTGGAGGGGCAAACCATCTGCATTTTTTGTTTGTGACAGCTTCAATGATTTCATTCGTTTTTTGCATCTCTTCTTTGGATGCAGCCGAAGAAATAATTTTCATATTAGGATGGGAATATGAATGGTTGCCAATTTCATGGCCGCCTTCTTGAATCATTTTTGCCAGTTCCGGATTATTTTTAGTCCATTTCCCTTCCAGGAAAAAAGTGGCTTTCACTTGATTTTTCTTCAATACAGCAAGCATATCCTGTAAATACTCATTACCCCAAGCCACATTTATCAAAAAGGATACAGCTGGTTTATCTGGGTGCGCCCGGTAGATTGGCTCTGCTTTTAAATCCTGCAAATGCTTTTTTGGTGCAACTTGAGAATATATCAGCTTTTTTTCATCAAATACTCCATCTTTTTTCATCACATGATAAGAAGCTGTAATGTTGACTTTTAAACCATTGTAGCCAGGCACACTCTTCCATACAGGATCGATTCTTGCATCCTGGGGAGGAGCTTCATATCCTGCTGCTTTGCTTTCTATTTCTTCAAGAAGACTGTCCTTTTGTTTAAGAACGGATGCTGAATCTCCTTTTAATTCAAAAAGATACTCATTCGTATAAGGATTTTGAACTAATAACCATGATATACCTGCAATGGCAGTTATCGCAACTATATGCTTCCACTTATTGGCCATTTTCATGCCTCCTTCATACAAAATGTATGAAGGCATTGGACAAGGTAGAACGTTTGCGGCTGGTAAAAAAAGCGAAAAGGCAGGCCAATTCACAAGGAACCGCCTGCCTTTTCATGTATCATCCCTATTAAGCCTGTGGATTGTTTGCCGCTTCTTTCTGTTCTTTCAAAACAGCTTTACGGGACAGGTTCACTCTGCCTTGCTTATCGATTTCAGTTACTTTTACAAGGATTTCATCTCCAATGGCTACAACGTCTTCCACTTTTCCGACTCTTTCTTCTGCAAGTTCAGAAATATGGACTAGACCGTCTTTGCCATTAAAAATTTCAACAAATGCGCCGAATTTTTCAATCCTTTTCACTTTGCCAAGGTACATTTCTCCTACGACTACTTCACGGACAATATCTTCAATTATTTTCTTGGCCTTTTGGTTCATATCATCATTAATTGAAGATATGAAGACAGTTCCATCTTGTTCTATATCAATTTTCACGCCAGTTTCTTCAATGATCTTATTGATTTGTTTACCGCTTGGCCCAATAACATCCCTGATTTTATCTGGATTAATAGACATAGTAAGAATTTTTGGAGCATATTTAGAAAGTTCTACCCTAGGCTTGTTAAGTGTGGCAAGCATGGAATCAAGGATATGCATGCGGCCCCTTTTAGCCTGCTGAAGAGCTTCTTCAAGAATAGTCTTTGAAAGTCCTTCAATTTTAATATCCATCTGCAGGGCCGTTACACCTTTGGCAGTTCCAGCCACCTTAAAGTCCATATCTCCAAGGTGATCCTCCATTCCCTGGATATCTGTCAAGATTGTGTAATGCTCGCCAGATTTGACAAGTCCCATTGCAATTCCTGCTACAGGCGCCTTAAGCGGCACTCCCGCATCCATCATTGCCAATGTGCTTGCACATATGCTGGCCTGTGAAGTTGAACCATTGGATTCAAGAACCTCGGAAACAAGGCGGACTGTGTATGGGAAGTCTTTGTCGTTTGGAATGACTGGTTCTAATGCTCTTTCGCCAAGTGCCCCATGACCAATCTCACGACGGCCCGGTCCTCTTAATGGACCTGTTTCGCCGACACTGAAGTGAGGGAAATTATAATGGTGCATAAAGCGTTTGGATTCTTCAGTTCCCAGTCCATCAAGAATTTGTACATCACCGAGTGCCCCAAGCGTACAAATTGATAATGCCTGAGTCTGCCCACGTGTGAATAAACCTGATCCGTGAGTCCTTGGAAGCAAGCCAACTTCAGAAGAGAGAGGCCTGATTTCATCAGGGTTCCGGCCATCCGGACGAACTTTTTCTTCTGTAATTAAGCGCCGCACTTCGCTTTTTACCAGTTTATTCAGTATTTCTTTTATTTGTTTCATTTTTTCTTCATCTGTTTCTTGTTCTTCATATTTTGCAAGAACACTGTCTTTCACTGCCTTAATCGCATCTTCTCTGGCATGCTTTTCCTGAACCTGCACTGCCTGATTAAGGTCTTGTCCGCAAAGGTCTTTGATTTCTTTTTCCAAAATGGAATCTACTTGATACAGCTTAACTTCAATTTTTTCTTTTCCAATTTCAGCTGCAATCTTTTCCTGGAATTCAATCAGCTTGATAATGGCATCATGTCCATACATAATTGCTTCAAGCATCGTTTCTTCCGGAACTTCATCAGCTCCCGCTTCAACCATATTGATGGCATCTTTTGTTCCGGCAACTGTCAGATTGATATCACTTTTTTCCAGTTCTTCAACTGTTGGGTTAATGATGAATTCATTATTGATTCTTCCTACCACTACACCGGCAATGGGGCCTTCAAATGGAATATCGGAAACACATAAAGCCAGAGAAGAACCAAACATTGCAGCCATTTCAGACGAACAATCCTGATCAACGCTCATGACCATGCTGATAATCTGAACATCATTCCTGAATCCATCTGCAAATAGCGGGCGGATAGGCCTGTCTATTAAACGGGATGCAAGGATTGCTTTTTCGCTCGGCCTTCCTTCCCTTTTAATGAAGCCTCCAGGGATTTTTCCGACAGCGTACAGCCTTTCCTCGTAGTTGACTGTCAAAGGAAAAAAGTCTACGTTTTTCGGTTCTTTAGAAGCAGTCACTGTACTTAGCACAGCCGTCTCCCCGTATCTTACGAGAACTGCGCCATTTGCCTGCTTGGCTAATTGGCCGATCTCAACCGTTAGTTTCCTCCCGGCCCAATCATATGAATAGGTGTGTTTTTCCTGTCCCATCTTTCAATAAAACCCCTCTCTGAATCGTCGCTTTAGAGGCTTGGTATTAGTACCTAACCTAATTATTACATCATTTATATGTCAAAGTAGAATTACTAAAGTAAACTAAACTCATCCTTATTATGCACGAAAAAAACAAGCATTAACAGCAAAATGGATTAATTAAGAAAAAATCTGCAATTTTTTCTGCAATTTGTATCCTGCCCACTTGCCCAAGCTTAAAATAGCTTTCATTATGTATGATTGATGATGCAGGGCATCATTTGGATGGTTATTAAAAAACCCGGCCGTCAGCCGAGTCCTTAAGGACGATGGCAAAAGCCTTTATCATGTATGCGCCCGACATTATTCTTTAAAAATCGCTTTATTAACATCAAAAAAGCGGGAAGGTTTCCCGCTTTTTTTGAGTGATTATCGACGTAAGCCCAATCGTGTAATAAGCTCACGGTAACGAGCTACATCCTTGTTGCGAAGGTATGCAAGAAGGTTACGGCGTTTACCTACCATTTTAAGAAGACCGCGACGTGAATGGTGGTCTTTTTTATGAACACGCAAGTGCTCGTTCAAGTTGTTGATGTCTTCAGTAAGAACTGCGATCTGTACTTCTGGTGAACCAGTGTCAGTGTCATGAGTTCTGTACTCAGCGATAATTTCGTTTTTGCGTTCTTGTGTTAATGCCATTTTGTTTTCCCTCCTAAAATTGCTGTAGAATCCCCAATCACCGAGCCAGCGTCGGAGACACGACTAGCCAAGCAATGGTTGCTTTCATACAATCAATAGAATACACCTTTTTATTTGTTATTGCAAGTTTATTATTCAATCTCTTTGAAGTATTCCTCTGCCTGCATTTTATCTATGCCAATTTGTTTGACAAGCTCTTCGAGACCGGAGAACTTTTTCTCGCTCCTTAGCCTTTTATTCCATTGGATTTCTGCGGTGTCTCCGTAGATCTCTCCTGAATAATCGAGGATATGTACTTCAACTGAAGGTACATCCGGTTTTTCTTTATGAAAAGTGGGTTTATATCCGACATTGCAGATACCTTTGTACCATATTCCCCGGACTTTCACCTGCACGGCATAAACCCCTGTTGCAGGAAATATATAATCATCTTTCAAATCCATGTTGGCAGTGGGAAAACCGAGCTGGCGTCCCCTTTTTTCCCCATGAATGACAATTCCGCGAGTCATATAGTATCTTCCGGTAAGATGCCTGTATTCTAAAAAGTCCCCATCAGCCAAACATTTGCGGATCCGGGTAGAACTTACTTTTTCATCTTCAAGCTTTTGCTTTTCAATGATTGTCTGGGTAAAACGGCCGCGGCAATGGAGAGGAAGAGTTTCCATAGTTCCTTCACCGTATTTTCCATAAGAATAATCAAAGCCTGCCACCACGTGGCGGACATTAATGTTTATTAAATATTGGTCAACGAATTCCTGCGGAAGCAGTGCTGCAAACTCCTCCGTAAAATGAACAATAAAAAGATAATCCACACCCATCTCTTCGATAATGGAAATTTTATCCTGAAGGGGAGTGATATATCGAATATGCTGAATTTTTTTTCCAAGTACTGCAGAAGGATGCGGGTTGAATGTCATTACAGCTGACTTCATATCCAATTGATGGGCAATATCCTTCACTGCTGAAATTACCTTTTGGTGTCCTTTATGTATCCCGTCAAAAAATCCGAGGGCAATGGCAAGCTGCGGAAACTGATCGGGAGTAAATTCATGAGGATGCTCTATTACGATTACTTTCACGTCAAAATCTCCTCTTTCTTCGGGCAAAACCTTCTTTTATATTTGCGCCAGTACTTTAACAGGCTTAATGAGACCTTGTTTTTGCGGGTGGATTTCATAAATGGCCAATGCCTTTTGATCCTGGTTAACCATAACGAAAGGCGTTCCTTTTTCGGCAGGCAGATTATCAGGCTGCTCTAAAACAGCTCCGTTTATCACTTTCTTTGCTACTGTATCACTAATGTGATATTTGGGCAAATGAAATAATCCCCGTTCCATCGGCTGCAGGAATGCATAATTTTCATTTTGCACTGCCTGTTCGACTTCATCGAATGTGAGGCAATCCTCCAGAGTAAAACCTGCTGATTCAATTCTTACGAGATCTGACATGTGTGCAGGATATCCCAATTTCTCTCCGATGGTAACTGCAAGTGTTCTTATATATGTTCCTTTGCTGCAGCTGACGCGGAATTTAAAAGAAGGATTATCGACTGTAAAAAATTCACGGTCATCAAGCAGTTCAATGCTGTGAATCATTACATTTCGCGATGGCCGTTCTATAGTAATGCCTGCTCTCGCATATTCGTATAGTTTTTTGCCATTTACCTTAACAGCTGAATACATTGGAGGAGTCTGTTCGATAAGTCCTGTAAGAGATTGAAGAACATCCACTATTTCACGCCGCTGGATGGTCCTGTCTATCTTTACTTCTTCAACAACTTCTCCTCCGGCATCTTCAGTAGTTGTAGAAAATCCCAGGGTTACTTCGCCTACATATGCTTTTCCAGCATCAGTTATGTATTCAGCCACCTTTGTCGCCCTTCCAATGCAAATCGGCAGCACACCTGTCACTTCAGGGTCTAATGTTCCTGTATGCCCGACTTTCTTTGTTTTAAGGATCTTCCTCAATCTAAATACACAATCATGGGATGTCATGCCTTTTGGCTTTAATAATGGCAATATGCCTTCCATATTGTTCTTCACTCTCCTTGATCTGCAGTTTCCATGCAGAAAAAAAGGATAGACAAAACATGTCTATCCCCAGTATTCTGCAATTTTTGTCCCTTTAGAATGAAAAATACGGCCAGGAAGGGAAAAATCCCATTCCTAACCGATAAACAGAGTTATTCTTCATCCTTTTGTGCCGGTTTATCTTCAGAATGGATCTGGTGAATTAGTGTTTCAATTCTGTTTCCATAATCAATCGATTCATCAAACTCAAAAGAAATTTCAGGAGTTTTGCGCAGGCGGATTCTCTGCCCAATTTCGGAACGGATGAACCCTTTAGCCTTTGCAAGTCCTTTTAGTGTATTTTCTCTTTGCTCGGCATCTCCTAAAACAGATATATAAACAGTTGCCTGCTGCAGGTCACCTGTTACAGAAACATCCGTTACAGTCACGAAACCGACGCGCGGATCCTTAATTTTCCGGCCGATAATCTCACTAAGTTCTTTTTTCATTTGTTCGCCTACACGGTTTGAACGAAGGCTCATAAAAATCACCTCGCTAACTTAAAGCCATTCTATATCTGTTATTGTTCGCTCTAATTCCGGAAAAGAATCAAGAAATTGCAGGGCATTCTGCAATTCCCTCTCAGTCGACTTCCGGGATGAGGTAACTGTAACCAGGGCTATGCTTGTACGCTGCCACAAATCCTGATGATCAACCTCTGCCGCTGAGATATTGTATTTTTGCTTGAGCCGTGTCAGCACCCGCTGCAGCACGGCCCTTTTTTCTTTCAATGAATGTGCATTGTAGATGAGACATTCGCAAACTGCCGATCCAATGATCAAGCGCGTTTAATCTCTTCCATTACGTATGCTTCAATAACGTCGCCTTCTTTAATGTCATTGAAATTCTTAATGGTAATCCCGCACTCATAGTTTTGGGCAACTTCTTTCACATCATCTTTAAAACGCTTCAATGTATCAAGTTCGCCTTCAAAAATGACTACACCCTGACGGATCAAGCGGATTCCGCTGTCTCTTGTGATTTTGCCGTCGGTCACATATGAACCTGCAATCGTACCGACCTTTGATACTTTGAAAGTAGTCCGGACTTCTGCCTGGCCAATAATTTTTTCTTCGAATTCAGGGTCAAGCATACCCTTCATAGCCGATTCGATTTCTTCAATCGCTTTGTAGATGATTCTATGAAGCCTTACATCCACGTTTTCTGACTCGGCAGCACGCTTCGCATTAACATCCGGGCGGACATTGAAGCCGATGACGATTGCGTTCGAAGCGGTGGCGAGGATAATATCAGATTCAGTGATCGCACCGACGCCAGCATGAATGATCTTAACTTTTGCCCCTTCTACTTCAATTTTTTGAAGAGACGCAGCGACAGCTTCAGCAGAGCCTTGAACGTCTGCTTTAATGATGATGTTTAATTCTTTTATTTCCCCTTGTTTCATTTGTTCAAACAAGTTATCGAGAGTAACACGGGATTTTTCATTCCGCTGTGAAGCAAGCTGTCTTTGAGCACGTGTCTCGCCGACCTGGCGTGCTGTTCTCTCATCTTCAAACACGATAAAGCGGTCTCCGGCTTGCGGCACTTCATTCAATCCAGTAATTTCTACAGGAGTTGAAGGGCCCGCGTCCTTAACACGGCGTCCAAGGTCATTGACCATAGCACGAACACGCCCAAATGAGTTCCCCACTACAATCGGATCTCCAATTTTCAATGTTCCATTTTGCACAAGCAATGTAGCAACAGTTCCGCGCCCTTTATCAAGACGGGCTTCAATAACCGTTCCAATCGCTTTTCTGTTAGGGTTGGCCTTATGTTCTTCCACTTCACTTACTAGCAGGATCATTTCAAGCAGACTGTCAATTCCTTCACCTTGTTTAGCTGAAATTGGAACAAAAATAGTATCTCCGCCCCAAGCTTCTGGAACTAGTCCATGTTCTGTCAGCTCCTGCATTACACGGTCTGGATTAGCGCCGGGCTTATCCATTTTATTTACTGCAACGATAATCGGAACCTCAGCGGCTTTAGCATGGTTTATCGCTTCAACTGTTTGAGGCATCACACCATCGTCAGCAGCTACAACTAGTATAGTTATATCAGTTATTTGTGCACCGCGGGCACGCATTGTTGTAAAAGCGGCATGTCCCGGGGTATCCAGGAATGTGATTTTTTTGCCGTGGACTTCGACTTGATAAGCACCGATATGCTGAGTGATGCCGCCTGCTTCTCCTTCAGTAACCTTAGTGTTGCGGATGGAATCCAGCAAAGTTGTTTTACCATGGTCAACGTGGCCCATGATTGTAACAACAGATGGACGCTCGGCAAGGTTTTCAGCGGAATCCTCGGTCACAAGGGATTCAAGATCGGTAAGATCAACCAGCACTTCTTCTTCCACTTCCACTCCATATTCGCCGGCAATCATTTCAATGGCATCTTTTTCAAGAGATTGATTGATTGTAGCCATAACACCAAGCATAAATAGCTTCTTGATGATTTCAGAAGGTTCACGGTGAAGCTTTTTAGCAAGCTCCTGAACTGTCAAAGACTCAGTAAAGGTGATTTTCTTCGGAAGTTCTTTTTCTTTCCTTTTTTGAACAGGAGCAGCCTGTGGTGAATGTGAAGGCTTATGCTTATTGTTCCTGTTGCGGCTGTTGTTATTATTGTTTCTTCCCTTATTAAAGACCTTTGTTTCTTTCTTCTGGTTTTCCTGTGCTGTTTTTTTGCCCGCTGCAGGCTTTGGAATGACTTTTTTCTTAAGCTTTTCTTTGTTGACAACACTATTTTGGTTGTCATTTGCTTCTTCTTCATAGCTTTTAAGCGTAGAAGAAGATTGTGGTTTCATGCTGGCTGCAGGATTGGACTGCTTTTTTTCTTCTGTCTGTGGTTTTAAGGAATTATTGAGCTTATTTACAGTTGAATCGTCTAATGCTGTCATATGGTTTGATACCTCTATATTCATTTCTTTAAGTTTATTTATTACGTCCTTGCTGGAAACATTCTTTTGTTTTGCATATTCATATACACGCAATTTGGTCATACGTTCACCCCCGTAAAATTTAATCGAGCAACGTTTGAAGTTTTCTTGCAAAACCTTCATCCAGGACCGCAACGGCAACTCTTGCTTCCTTGCCTATTGCCTGACCCAGCAAAGACCGATTTTCGACTCTTTTTAAAGGAACCTGATAATGTATGCATTTATCAGATATTTTTTTTTCTGTATTTAAAGAGGCGTCTGCAGCCAACAAGATTAATTTAGCTCCTCCGCTCCTTATCTCTTTTACAACTAACTCTTCTCCGGAGATTAGTTTACGCGCTCGATTTGCCAAACCTAGTAGCGACATCCACTGTTGTTGCTTCATGATGTTAGTGTTTCTCCTTATCCGCTAGTTCTATCAATTGTTCATAAATGGAAGGATCGATTGCCGCACTTAGATGATTTGCAAGCACATTTTTCTTTTGAGCGAGCTTAATTATATCACGGTCAAGCGATAAATAAGCTCCCCTCCCTGATTTCTTGCCGGTAGGATCAATGCTCACTTCGCCTTCTTTTGACCTTACGATGCGAATCAGCTCTTTTTTCGGTTTCATTTCCCCGGAAGCGACACATTTGCGCATAGGGATTTTTTTGGGGCTGCCCATTTTCGATCACCTCTGCCTTAATCGTTCTCCCCGATTAAATTATCATCACTGTCGTCTTCTTCGTAGCTGTCTCTGCTCAAAAGAAACTCCTGCTCTTCAACAGGATAAATTCCTGCTTCCCTGGCGTCTGTTTCACTTTTGATATCAATTTTCCAGCCTGTCAGCTTTGCTGCCAATCTTGCATTCTGGCCGCGTTTTCCGATTGCAAGCGAAAGCTGATAATCCGGTACAATCACAGTAGTTGCCTTTTCTTCTTCATTCACAAGAACTTCAAGAACCTTTGAAGGGCTTAGTGCATTAGCCACGAAAACTACAGGATCTTCAGACCATTTTACAATATCAATTTTTTCGCCTTTTAATTCATTTACAATTGCCTGTACCCGCTGCCCTTTTTGGCCAACGCAGGAGCCGACAGGATCTACTTCGGCATTGTCAGAGTGTACAGAGATCTTCGAGCGGTCTCCTGCCTCACGTGCAACCGATTTGATTTCAACCGTTCCATCGAAAATCTCGGGAACTTCAATTTCAAATAGCCTTTTCAATAACCCAGGATGTGTTCTGGAGACAAAGATCTGAGGCCCTTTTGAGGTTTTCTCGACTTTTGTGATAAATACCTTAATGCGGTCATGCGGTTTATATTGCTCATTGGGCATCTGCTCATTCAAAGGCAAAAGCGCTTCTATTTTTCCAAGGCTTACATAAATAAACCTGGAATCCTGTCGCTGCACTATGCCTGTCATGATATCTTCTTCCCGGTCGATGAATTCAGAGTAAATAATGCCTCTTTCAGCTTCCCTCACTCTTTGAGTGACAACCTGCTTTGCCGTCTGTGCAGCAATTCGGCCGAAGTCCTTAGGCGTTACTTCCATCTCAACAACATCTTCTATCTGATAGCTTGGATTGATGCCTTTTGCTTCCTCCAATGAAATCTCAAGACGCGGATCAAAAACCTGATCCACTACATCTTTTCTTGCAAATACTCTCATTGTACCTTTATCAAGGTTTAAATCAATCCGTACATTTTGGGCCTGGTTAAAATTACGGCGGTACGCTGAAATGAGCGCAGCCTCTATTGCTTCAATTAAAACATCCTTAGAAATGCCTTTTTCTTTTTCCAGGATATATAGAGCATCCAACAACTCACTGCTCATGGTAGATCCCCCTTCGATTATTCATCTCACCGCAGGCCTTAATTATGAAAAAGTAATCGCAAGCCTTGCTTTCGCTACCTTTTCATAAGGAATGACCACGGTTTTCTTTCTTGTCTTGATTCTGATTTCTACAGTTACTTCTTTTCCGTCAAATCCGGTAAGAATGCCTTCAAATTCTTTTTCATCTAAAATTGGCTCATATGTTTTTATGTAGACATTCTTTCCAATTGCTTTTTCAAAATCCTTTTCTTTTTTCAACGGACGTTCAGCCCCGGGAGACGAAACCTCAAGAAAATAATTTTGTGTAATCGGATCTGTTTCATCCAGCTTTTCGCCAAGCTTTTCACTGACATTTCCGCAGTCCTCAATATCCACACCGGTTTCTTTATCGATGTACACACGCAAAAACCAGCTTTTTCCTTCTTTTACGTATTCCACTTCTACAAGTTCAAGATTCAGCTCTTCTAGAATAGGCAATACCAGTTCTTCTACAATTTCCGTTACTTTTTTGCTCATTTGTTTCCTCCATACATGTTCGTAGTGCGTTCTTTGTAATGGATTAGAAAAAATTTTTAGTCAATTACAACACGAAAGAGTGGGTTTCCCCACTCTTGCCATTGGTTCTTCGTAGTATTTCCAATAAAAATATACCATAATCAAGTTTTTTATGCAAACACTGTGTCTCGTGCTCTGATAGCTGTACCCCTAAAACAAGGACAGCTGATTTTGTTCCGGAAGAGCTTCCAGGCAGCCCTGGTTATCAAGAAATTCCAGAATGGTTTTGGAAACCTTCCCTCTTTGCTGAAGGTCCTCTTTAGAAAGAAATTCTCCTTCCTCCCGCGCCTTCACTATGTTAATGGCCGCATTTGTACCCAATCCAGGTATGGAATTAAAAGGAGGAATAAGCGTATTGTTTTCAATAATGAATTCATCTGCGCTCGATTTATATAGATCAACCTTTGTGAATGAAAAGCCCCTTTCACACATTTCGAGTGCAAGCTCAAGCACGGTAAGGGTATTTTTTTCTTTAGTGGAAGCTTCAAGGCCTTTCGCATTGATCTCTTCTATTTTAGTACGGATCGATTGTGATCCGCGTGACATGGCTTCAATTTCAAAGTCTTCCGCACGGACTGTAAAATAGGCTGCATAATATAAAAGAGGCAAATGTACTTTGAAGTACGCAATTCTTACAGCCATTAATACATATGCGGCAGCATGCGCCTTCGGGAACATATATTTGATCTTTTTGCAGGAATCAATATACCATTCCGGCACTTCATTTTGACGCATTTCTGCTTCAAATTCCTCGCTAAGCCCTTTTCCTTTACGGACTGACTCCATGATTTTGAAAGCAAGCGAAGGATCCAGTCCCTGATAAATTAAATACACCATAATATCATCACGGCAGCCGATTACTTCACTCAAGTTACATATTTTATTGTGGATCAATTCCTGTGCATTTCCAAGCCACACGTCCGTTCCATGTGAAAGTCCTGATATCTGGACTAGTTCTGAAAAGGTCGTCGGTTTTGTATCTTCAAGCATCTGGCGGACGAAACGTGTACCGAATTCAGGTATTCCAAGCGTTCCGGTTTTACACATAATCTGATCCTCTGTTACTCCAAGTGACTCGGTGCCGCTGAAAATCTTCATGACCTCAGGATCATCTGTCGGTATTGTCTTAGGATCAATGCCGCTTAAATCCTGGAGCATACGGATTACTGTTGGATCATCGTGTCCGAGAATATCCAGCTTCAGGACATTATCATGTATGGAATGAAA
The DNA here is from genome assembly GCF_001866725.1 of Bacillus sp. MUM 13. NCBI lineage: Bacteria > Bacillati > Bacillota > Bacilli > Caryophanales > Bacillaceae > Bacillus > Bacillus sp. MUM 13. The sequence goes on along the minus strand of NZ_MLYQ01000001.1, from coordinate 178,707 downwards.
ATCAAAGTGAGTTGTTCTCCATTCCGAATTTTTGTCATCCGCCGGAAATTGAATAGGAGAAAAATCATAAATGTCCATATAATCAGGCACAACGATAATACCGCCTGGATGCTGGCCAGTAGTCCGCTTAACACCGGTACATCCCGCTACAAGCCTGTCCACCTCTGCACCCCTCAGGTGAAGGTTATTATCTCCTGCATACCCTTTTACATATCCATATGCTGTTTTTTCTGCCACAGTTCCTATTGTCCCTGCACGAAACACATAATCTTCACCGAACAGCACCTTGGTATAGTTATGCGCCTTAGGCTGATATTCCCCTGAGAAATTCAAGTCAATGTCCGGTACTTTATCGCCTTTAAAACCGAGGAACGTTTCAAAGGGGATATCATGTCCGTCTTTTTTATAAGGAATGCCGCAGTCAGGACATAGTTTATCAGGCAAGTCGAATCCAGATCCCACTGAGCCGTCATCAAAGAACTCCGACTTTTTGCACATAGAGCATACATAATGCGGAGGAAGCGGGTTGACTTCTGTAATCTCAGTCATTGTCGCCACAAATGAAGAACCCACAGATCCCCTGGAACCGACCAGGTATCCATCATCCAGCGATTTTTTAACAAGCTTATGTGAAATAAGGTAGATAACAGCAAATCCATGTCCTATTATGCTTTTAAGCTCTTTCTCAAGCCTTGCCTCCACAATTTCAGGAAGTTCATCGCCATATATGCTTTTGGCCATGCTATAGCTCATTTCCCTCATCTCATCTTCTGCGCCTTCGATTTTCGGGGTATACAATTCATCCTTAATCGGTTTTATATCATCGATCATGTCTGCAATCTTATTTGTATTTTCGACTACTATTTCCTTCGCTTTAGCATCTCCTAAAAACTGAAACGCTCTAAGCATTTCATCCGTTGTCCTGAAATGCACATCCGGCAGTTTGTGGCGGTTCAGAGGATTGGCTCCCCCCTGTGAATTGACCAGGATTTTCCGGTAAATTTTATCATTCGGTTCCAGGTAATGTACATTCCCTGTTGCCACGACTGGCTTATCCAGCCGTTCACCAAGCTTGATGATATTAGAAATAATTCCTTCCAGAGATTTTTCATCACGCACATATTCCAGCTCGATCATATGCTGATAAACTGCTTTGGGCATCACTTCTATATAATCGTAGAACTCCGCAATATCCACCACTTCTTCAAAATCCTTTTGCATCATTCCCTCAAAAACTTCACCTTTATCGCATCCTGATCCCACCAGTATGCCTTCACGCAATTTTTGGAGCTGTGAGCGCGGGATCCGGGGAACTCTGTAAAAATAATTCAAATGAGCCATGGAAATAAGCTTAAACAAATTTTTCAAACCATCCTGAGTTTGGGCAAGCAGTGTACAGTGATATGGGCGGGACCTTTGATAAGCGTTTCCCTGTCCCATGTTGTCATTGAACTGGTCATGGAAGGCAATTCCTTTTTCCTGTGCATCTTTAAGCATCTTCAGCAGGAGGTAGCCGGTAGCTTCTGCATCATAAATCGCCCTGTGATGCTGTGTAAGTTCTATATCAAACTTTTTTGCTAACGTGTTCAGTCTATGATTCTTGAATTCCGGATACAGAAAACGTGCCAGTTCAAGAGTATCAATGACTGGATTTTCAGCTTTAGGATACCCGATTTTTTTATAGCCTACATTCAGAAATCCCATATCAAAACTTGCATTATGGGCTACCAGGATGGCATCTCCTGCCCAATCTCTGAATTTCTGCAGGACTTCTGACGGATCCGGTGCGTTTTCTACAAGATCATCCGTTATGCCCGTCAAATCGATAGTCGTATTAGACAGCGGATGATGGGGGTTGGCAAAGGATTCAAAACGGTCAATGATTTCCCCGTCTTTCATTTTAACTGCAGCCAGTTCAATGACTGTGTCATACACAGCTGATAAGCCTGTTGTCTCAAAGTCAAAAACCACATACGTATCCTCCGCCAGTTCGCGGTGTGCACTATTATAAGCAATAGGCACACCATCATCTACAAGGTTGGCCTCGACTCCATAAAGGATTTTTATATCATTTTTCTTACCTGCGCTAAAAGCTTCCGGGAACGCCTGGGCACCCGCATGGTCGGTAATAGCAATAGCCTTGTGCCCCCACTTTTTAGCCTGGGCCACCAGCGCAGAGACTGGTGTAACTGCATCCATTTGGCTCATTGGACCATGGAGATGAAGCTCGACCCTCTTTTGTCCTTCTGGAGCCTGATCAATGCGTCCTGCACGTGATATTTCATTGATATCATTCGCAATCATAACTAGGTCCCGGACAAATGTATCATTCTGGATGCTGCCTTGTGCACGCACCCACATTCCTTTTTTAACACGGGCAAGAATGGCAGCATCTTCTTTATCTCTGGAAAACATCTTTACGAGTATAGAGCTTGTATAATCCGTCACTTTAAAAGTCAGAAGAGTCCGTCCGCTTCTAAGCTCTCTTGTTTCTGCATCGAATACAAAGCCTTCTATCGCAATTCGGCGCTCTTCATCAATAATTTGCTCTATACTTCTGAAATCTGCATCTTCCTTAATCGTATAGCCGATTTTAACCGGCCCTTCGTAAGCAGCATCATCTTTGCCTTTTTCACTATTTTGTTTTTGCATTTCCGTTAACGCAGCCAGCCCTTTGGCTTCATCCTCTTTTTGCTTTTCAGCAAGGAATTTCTGGTAGTCCTCATTTTCTGCGGCAGATGTAACCTCTGCTTCCAGTGAAAGCGGCGGGAAACCAAGTGTTTGATAAATATTTGAAATGATTCCAGAATACTTCCTTTTAAGCTGGCCTGCTTCCGCTTCATTTCTGGCCCGGACAATCAGCCTGTTGCCTATCACTTTGGGTTCCTGCTCATTTAATAAAGTCAATAATGCCGGTGAAATTCCGTCTAACTCTTCCAGGCAATTTTTCCAGTATTCCTTTATCAGTTCCTCTGAGGGCTGAGGATTCAGGACATGGAACGAATATGTTACATTCGCAATATGTGCAAATGTACTTTTCAGCTGTATAGAAAAACGAGTGTGGATGCTGCATGGAATAAGTTTTTCCATTTGAAAGATAAAGTGCCATGTTTTAGACACTCTGTCTATGGAAAGCTTCTCTATTTCCGCCTGATAAAAATGCTGAACAAAAGCATCTTCTGTAAGCCCCATTTGCTGGAGCAAAAGCTGGAATCTTTCTCTTCCGCTATTTGGGCCCTGAGCCATCTTCTCACTCCCCATCTTATATATTTTAAATACCTAAAATTAGGCCTCTTTTTATGCTTCAGCTATATTTTCCGCGTGTGAACGCTATATCTGCTGCTCAAATTCCATTACACAACAGTGGTTATTATATCATACCATCCTTCATATTACAGACAGATTATTTCAGGTAAAAGCAGAAGAAAAAGGCACACTCATTTAAGAATGATGCCTTTATATTTTTGCAGTTTTTAGTTTAGTTTTGTCCGGAGCTTGTCACGCCATAAGTTCCTGCAATTTCGCAGATATTTCATCCAGCTTAAGCTCAAGGACTTCACCTGTTTTCCGGATTTTCATTTCAATGATACCTTCAGAGGCTTTTTTTCCGACTGTAATTCTGACAGGAACTCCAATCAGATCTGAATCGGCGAACTTGACTCCAGGCCGCTCCTGGCGGTCATCCATTAACACGTCAAAGCCCTCTTTTTTCAGGCTGGCATAAATGTCTCCAGCTAATTCTGATTGAGTGCTGTCCTTCATATTGACCGGGATTACATGAACCTGATAAGGAGCTAAATCTGCTGGCCAGACGAGTCCGTTTTCATCATTATACTGCTCGGCCACTGCTGCAAGAGTACGGGAAACTCCAATTCCATAACAGCCCATGATCATTGGCTGTGAACGGCCATTTTCATCAAGGAAGGCTGCTCCCATCGCTTCGCTGTACCGGGTACCAAGTTTAAAGACATGTCCAACCTCGATGCCTTTTGCGAACTTAATGATTCCATTGCCATCCGGTGATACATCACCTTCCTGTATAAAGCGCAGATCTTCGTATCTTGATACAGTAAAATCACGGCCGGCATTCACGTTTGTGTAATGGTAACCTTCTTCATTTGCACCGCAAACAGCATTAGCCATGCTAATTACTGCCTGATCTGCAATAATTTCAATGTCTTTTGAAACAGAAACCGGACCTAATGAACCTGCAGAAGACCCGAGCAATTCCTTTGTCAGTCCCGGATCAGCCAATTCAACAAACGAAGCAGAATATAAATTTTTCAATTTAATGTCATTTACTTCATGATCTCCTCTGACTAAAACGAGCACAAATTTGTCATCCACTTTAAAGAGCAGAGATTTGATGCATTTTTTCTGATCAAGACCAAGGAATCCAGAAACTTCTTCAATTGTTTTCTGGCCGGGAGTATGCACTTTTTCCATCTCCGCCAGCGCTTCATCACTTTGTTTATAGTTGCCGGTTACAGGCGCCATTTCAATGTTTGCTGCATAATCTGAGCTATCAGAATAAGCAATTGTGTCTTCCCCGACATCTGAAAGAACCATGAATTCGTGAGTATCTTTACCGCCCATCGCGCCAGAATCAGCAATTACTGCACGAAAATCCAGTCCGCAGCGGCGGAATATTGCAGAATATGCATTGAATATTTTTTTATATACTTCATCAAGGCTTTCCTGGTTCGAATGAAAAGAGTAAGCATCTTTCATGATGAACTCGCGTCCGCGCAGCAAACCAAAACGAGGTCTTTTTTCATCCCGGAATTTTGTCTGGATCTGATACAGGGTAAGCGGCAGTCTCTTATAGGACTTCACTTCATCACGGATCAGGCTTGTGATGACTTCTTCATGTGTAGCCCCCAAGGCAAATTCCCGGTCATTCCGGTCCCTTAGGCGCATTAATTCAGGACCGTATGTATACCACCTGCCCGACTCCTGCCAAAACTCAGCCTGCTGAAGCGCCGGCATAAGCAATTCAACCGCACCAGCCTCTTCCATTTCCTCTCTGACGATCGATTCGATTTTTTGAAGGACCTTTATTCCAAGAGGCATAAAACTGTAGACGCCGCTTGAATTTTGTCTCATATAGCCCGCTCTAAGCAGCAGCTGATGGCTTTTTATTTCTGCATCCGACGGAGTTTCCCTCAATGTCGAAATCAATGTATTACTTTGTTTCATGTTTCGTGCACTCCTCAATTCAAAAATTATGATTCATTAAACAGCCATTTATTCCATTATTTCCAGTGTGAATATATTTGTGAACAAGCTCTATAGCTTTATCATCTGAAAAGACCAAAAGCGCTATAAAATAGCGCTTAATAGCCCGCATATCCTTAAATAGATTATACATGACGCCGCAAAGAGAAACCAAGCAATTTAGCAGAGTATTTATCTAATTATCCGCGCATGCACGTGAAATTAAAGGAAAAATCTCTGGATATCATTCCAGGTGACCACAATCATCAGAAGCATCAGCAATGCAAAGCCTATAAAATGCACCAGCCCTTCTTTCTGGCGGTCTATCGGTTTTCCCCTTAATGCTTCAACTAAGAAGAATAGCAAACGCCCTCCATCTAATGCCGGAAGCGGCAGAAGGTTCATAATCCCTAAATTGATGCTTAAAATCCCGCCCCACTTCATCAGGTTGAAAACACCTGATTTGGCCACTTCTTCTGTAGATTTGTATATCCCGACAGGGCCGGAAAGCATATCTATTTTAAAATGCCCGCTGACAAGCTTGCCCAGCATAAAGAAAATTTGCTTAGTCCATTCATACGTTTCCGTAAAACCCAGTTTGAAAGCTTTGAGAGGAGACTTTTCAATAGGCGGATATACACCGATCACACCCATTTTCTGCCCGTCCCGTTCAACTTCTTTCGGGGTGACCGGAACCTCCAATGTCTTTCCATTCCGCTCAACAACGAACTCAATCTCTTTTCCCGGGTTTTTCTGAATGCTTTTTTGAACATCATTCCAGCTTGAAACTTCACTTCCGTCAATAGACTGTACTTCATCGCCTTGTTTTAGGCCTGAGGAAATGGCCGTCCCATCCTTGGTTAATTCCCCGAGCTTAGCCTTATCGACAGCAACGCCTTGAAACAAACCAATAATCATAAAAATGATTATTGCCAGGATAAAGTTCATCATTGGCCCCGCAAATATAGTAATGGCACGGTTTCCAAGTGATTTAGAAGCAAACTGCCTGTCGTAGGGTGCAATTTGATTTTCAACTCCATCTTCCACAATCACGGCTTCAGGATGCACGGAAAAAGTCTTCAGCTCTCCTTCGCTCTCCTCATAGCCGCTGATAAACAGCTTATGGTCAAGGTCCAGCGCCTCTACCTCTATGATATGAATATCTGAATATTTATCTTTATTGTTTGTGACAATTTTCGAAACAATATTTTCTTTATCAAAAATCAGTCCCACCCGAAAACCTGGTTTAATTTCTATATTTTCCGCATCTTCACCGGCCATTCTCACATATCCGCCAATCGGAAGCAGCCGAATCGTATATACCGTCTCGTTTCGCTTAAAAGTTAACACCTTGGGACCAAACCCTATTGCGAATTCCCGGCATAAGATGCCTGCCCGCTTTGCAAAGTATAAGTGGCCAAGTTCATGGAAGAAGACGAGCGCCCCAAAAATAATTATGAAGGCAATTACGGTTTGCAGTGTTTGCACGTGAACATCACCCCGAAATTAATAGTTTTTTGACATATTGCCGTGTATGCAGGTCCACTTCCTGGATAATGGATAACTCCGGATTGTCGATTGCCTGGTGATTATTCAGAGCTTTTTCAATCAATTTCTCTATTTCAAGAAATGAAATATCTCCATTAAGAAAACGCGCCACTGCCTCTTCATTAGCTGCATTTAAAACAGTCGGCATCGTTCCGCCTATTTTACCTGCTTCATATGCAAATTGCAAACAAGGAAAACGCCCAAAATCCATTTCTTCAAAATGCAGCTTTCCGATGCTTGCAAGATCAAGCCTGTTTTTCGAAGCAAGCGGCAGCCTGTCCGGATAGGTGAGGGCATATTGTATCGGCACTCGCATATCTGGGGTGCCAAGCTGTGCAATCACACTTGAATCATGATATTCAACCATTGAATGGATAATGCTTTCTTTATGCAGCAGCACATCGATTTTTTCGTAAGGCAGACCAAAAAGCCAGTGCGCTTCTATTACTTCTAGCCCCTTATTCATCATTGTTGCAGAATCGATTGTGATCTTGGCGCCCATGGACCAGTTAGGATGATTCAGCGCATCCTCTACACTGACATCTTTCAGCTCTTCCCTTGTCCGGTCACGGAAACTGCCGCCTGAGGCGGTAATTATGAGACGTTCGATGTTTTTTTCTTTTTCGCCTTGCAGTGCCTGAAAAATGGCAGAGTGCTCACTGTCGACCGGAAGCAGGCTGACTCCTGCCTTACGGGCTTCCTCCATAACCAGGTGACCAGCTGTTACAAGTGTTTCTTTATTGGCAATCGCGATGTCTTTTTTTGCTTTTATGGCTTTAAGAGTCGGAGCTAGGCCTACACTGCCGATCACAGCATTCACAAGCACAGTCGCTTTTTCGTATACAGCTGCTTCTTCAAGTCCTGTGTCACCATAAACAAACTTTATATCTCCTTGTGGAAACTCCGTTTTAAGGGTTTCACAATCTTCTTTCGTTTGTACAGAAACCAATTCGGGCTTGAATTCATTGATGAATTTCCGTGTCAGGCCGATATTTCTGCCTGCAGACATCGACACTATCCGAAACTCATCGGGATGTGAACGGACGACATCCGCGGTCTGCTTCCCAATCGAACCTGTTGCGCCTAAAAGACTAATATATTTCATGTGTATTCAACTCCAATTTGCTTGCAGCTTTTAACCCATAAAACTCCAAGGTTTTTTTCAAATGTTACTGTTACGCTTGCCTCCTGCTGTTTCCGCTTAGTTAAAGATTCCCCAGGGGCAGATTCAGTCTATAGGGCTAATACAAGGCAGCAATGTCCCTGAAAAGTCTTTAAAATAGATTCAGTATCTGGAGGATTGGCAAAATAAAAATTAAACTGTCAAGCCTGTCCAATATTCCACCATGGCCCGGCAGCAGCCTTCCTGAATCCTTTACGCCATAATGCCTTTTATACGCTGATTGAACAAGATCTCCCATTTGGCCAAAAACTGATATAAGAATGCTAATCAGCAGTAATTTAACAGCCGAGTGTTCGAGATCAGAAAAGAAGTAAAATAAAATGGCGACAATCAGAGCGCAGACAATTCCGCCTACAAATCCCTCAATTGTCTTATTGGGGCTGATTTCCGGCCACAGCTTGCGTTTGCCCATTGCCTTACCAAAAAAGTATGCACCAGAATCAGTCGCCCAGATGGTAAAAAGGGCATAAAATAAGTAATACAGTCCGTTTGTGCCCTCCTGCCGGGTCTCAAACATATAATAAAAGCCCATACCTACATAAAGAACAGAAATAGACAGAAACCCAGCATCATCAAAAGTAAATGAATTCTTCGTCACAACAGTATATATCAGGTAAATCAGCACACCTAAAAGAAAAATCTGAAGCTTATGCTGATAAATATAACCAAATATGCCTCCGTGCTGTTCCGGCACCAGCGCTGCCCATAATAAAATAAACGACAGCAGGGATGAAAAAGAACTTAATGGCATCTTTTTCATTTTCAGCAATTCATAAAAACCAATTGTAGCCATCAGATAAATCAACAGTAAAAATGGCAGGTTCCCCAATACAACTAAGGGGATAAATATGGCTGCAGCAATAACAGCCGTAATAATACGTTGTTTCATTAGTTCAATTTTCCTCGCCTTCTAAATTAGACACCGCCAAACCTTCTTGACCGTTTCTGGTAGACTTCAACGGCTTCGAGCAGGTCCTCTTCCTTAAAATCAGGCCATAATACATCAGTAAACCAGAATTCGGAATAAGCAAGCTGCCATAACATGAAGTTACTTAGCCTTATCTCACCGCTTGTACGTATCAGCAGGTCCGGATCCTGTAAATTGCCTGTCATTAAATATCTGGAGAAATCCTCTTCAGTAATATCACCATTTAATAATCCGCTTTTTTTGTCATCAATGATTTTCTTCACTGCCCCGAGGATTTCCGAACGGCTTCCATAATTCAATGCGAAATTTAAAATCAGACCGGTATTATGTTTTGTTTTCTCCATTGCCGTTTCAACTGCTCTTATTGTATGCGGAGGAAGGTACGACTTATCGCCAATCATCTCCACTTTAACATTTTCGGATACAAGTTCAGGCAAAAAAGATCCTAAAAATTCTTCCGGCAGTTTCATCAGGAACTCCACTTCACTTTTAGGGCGTTTCCAGTTTTCCGTAGAAAACGCGTAAACCGTCAATGTTCCAATACCCAGCTTATTGGCAAGCCTTGTAATTCTTCTTACCACTTTCATTCCTTCATGATGCCCCGCTACTCTAGGAAGAGCGCGTTTTTTTGCCCAGCGGCCATTCCCATCCATTATAATCGCAATATGGAAGGGTACCGCATTTTTTTTTATATCCTGAATCCTTTTATTCAGATCCGAAGAAGCATCTTTATTGAACAAACGCTTCCATAATGAATACATACTTTTGTCCCCCATCAGGTTGTACTCTATCTTTTATTTTTAAAAATTTTTGCCTGTATGACTGAAAATCATGCAAGGCCTCCTCAATTCCTATGTATAGCAAAGAATCAATCCTATCATAACAAAAAACAGACGCTTCTCCTATTATTATTATGAAAAATTGAGTAAGATAGACGGTTTTAAAGACAAGGGCAAAATATTATATCCCTTAAATCTGGTTATGTCTGTTAAAAATACTGCCGAAAAGCCTGTCTGCAGTAAAAAAAAGGGGCTGCCATATAGAGATTTGTGCAAAAAAGTCAAAACTCAGGCAGATTGAATAACTAATAACAGATATTAATTATTCACGCATAAGTGCTAAGACTCCACAAAACCCACAGATGGCCGGCCCCTTTTTACTGTTAACAAGCATTACAGATTCTTTATACTTCCAGGATTTCTTTTTCTTTATCTTTTGTAATATCCTCAATTTTGCTGATATGGCTGTCTGTCATCTTTTGGATATCATCTGAATAGCCTCTTAAATCATCTTCAGTTATTTCGCCATTCTTCTCAAGCTTTTTCAAATCATCATTTGAATCGCGGCGAATGTTCCTGATGGCAATTTTTGCTTCTTCCGATTCTTTTCTTACAACCTTCACAAGTTCCTTGCGGCGCTCTTCTGTTAAAGCAGGAATTGCAATTCTAATGATAGAGCCGTCATTTGATGGATTCAGACCCAAGTCTGATTTCAGAATCGCTTTTTCAATATCGCCAAGGATGGTTTTATCATATGGCTGAATGACTAAAAGGCGCGCTTCAGGAACGGATACTCCGGCAACCTGATTGATTGGAGTAGGTGCACCGTAATAATCCACAGATATTTTATCCAGCAGGGATGCACTTGCCCTGCCAGCACGGATACTTGCCAATTCCCTTGAATATGAACTGATTGCTTTTTCCATTCTCGACTTTGAATTTTCCAGAATTTGTTTCGGCATTTTATTTCCCCCTGACTATAGTTCCAAGCGTTTCGCCTAAAACTGCTTTTTTAATATTGCCCTTTTCCATAAGTGAAAATACAATTAATGGAATATCGTTATCCATGCATAATGAAGATGCAGTAGAATCCATAACTTCCAAACCTTCTTTAAGCACATCCAAATAAGAAAGCTCGTCATACTTAACAGCATCTTTATCTTTTACTGGATCTGCATTATAAACACCGTCGACATTGTTTTTAGCCATCAGAATTACGTCTGCTTCAATTTCAGCTGCACGCAAAGCTGCGGTAGTGTCTGTAGAGAAGTAAGGATTTCCTGTACCGGCCGCAAAAATAACGACCCGATTTTTCTCAAGATGTCTGATTGCACGGCGTCTAATATAAGGTTCTGCCACTTGTCTCATCTCTATTGAAGTTTGAACGCGTGTTTCAATACCAAGCTGCTCAAGGCTATCCTGCAGGGCCAAGGAATTCATAACGGTTGCAAGCATCCCCATATAGTCCGCATTGGCCCGGTCCATGCCCATTTCGCTTCCAATTTTGCCGCGCCAGATGTTTCCGCCCCCTACAACTACAGCAACTTCCACATCCAAAAGTGCAACTTCTTTGACTTGTTCAGCTATAGATTTAATTATAGAAGGATTGATGCCAAAGCCTTCTTCACCGGCTAATGCTTCACCGCTTAGTTTTAATACGACACGTTTATATTTCGCGCTGCTCATGAGAACCTCCAACTATGTAATCTTGAATTCATCTTGTTTTCCAATTCAACTCTCAGGTATTCATAATGGTTCAAAAATAGGGAACACAATTGTGCTCCCTATTTATCATTTCAGATGTTTTTAAATTAGTCTTTTTTAACTTGGCTCATTACTTCTTCAGCAAAGTTATCTTGACGCTTTTCGATTCCTTCTCCAACTTCGTAGCGGACAAAGCTCTTAACAGCAGCGCCTTTTGATTTTACAAATTCGCCAACCTTTTGGTCAGGGTTTTTAACGAATGACTGATCCACAACACAAATTTCTTCATAGAATTTGCCGATGCGTCCTTCAACCATTTTAGCAACGATTTTTTCTGGTTTTCCTTCATTTAATGCCTGCTGAGTAAGAACTTCGCGCTCGTGTTCGATTTCAGTAGAATCAACTTGGTCACGGGACACATATTTAGGTCTTAATGCAGCGATATGCATGGAAACGTCTTTAGCAGCATCAGAGTCAGTTGTTCCTTCAAGAACAGTCAATACTCCGATTCTTCCGCCCATATGCAAGTAAGCGCCGAAAGCGTCATTATCGCCCTTAGTCACTACTTCAAAACGGCGAAGATTTAATCTTTCACCAATTTTCGCAACTGCAGCATTGATATGGTCAGCAACAGTAGCGCCATTATCCATTGTCTGCGCAAGAGCTTCTTCAACAGTGGCTGGTTTCTTTGCAAGCAAATGCTGAGCAAGTTCTTTAACAAGAACCTGGAAGCCTTCATTTTTTGCAACGAAGTCTGTTTCTGAGTTCACTTCAAGGATAACTGCTTCATTTCCTTCTGTAACGATGTAAGCAGATCCTTCTGCAGCGATGCGGTCAGATTTGTTAGCGGCTTTCGCAATTCCTTTTTCACGAAGGAAATCGATTGCTTTATCCATGTCTCCTTCTGTTGCCTGTAAAGCTTTTTTGCAGTCCATCATGCCTGCGCCTGTTTTTTCACGCAATTCTTTAACTTGCTGTGCAGTGATTGCCATTGATAAAATCCTCCTCATAATTGTATGTATTGGTTTTTGCATTCTGTTTTCATTGTGACAGAAAACTGCCGTCTTTTCCAATTGGAGCCCGGAAAAGATTATTTTTCAAAGCCTGCCTGGCAAATGACCAAGCGCTGCGAATACTGAAGTGCCTATGGCAATTTTCAGTTTCCCGCTTGGAAAATTTCAAAAAAAAGTGATAAAAGGCATTATCCTCTTATCACCTTTTCGCTGAGCATTAAGCAGTTGTTGTTTCAGTAGCTGTTTCTTCGCCTTGTTTAGCTTCCAAAATAGCATCAGCCATTTTGCCAGTTAACAATTTGACAGCACGGATTGCATCATCATTTGCAGGAATAACATGATCGATTTCATCTGGATCACAGTTTGTATCAACAATTCCAACAAGAGGAATGTTCAATTTATGTGCTTCAGCAACCGCAATGCGCTCTTTGCGCGGGTCAATGATGAAGATTGCATCAGGAATGCCCTTCATATCTTTAATTCCGCCTAAGAATTTTTCAAGGCGTTCTAATTCTTTTTTAAGTTGGATAACTTCTTTTTTAGGAAGCACTTCGAACGTTCCGTTTTCTTCCATCTTTTCGATATCTTTAAGACGGGCAATACGCTTTTGGATTGTTTCAAAGTTTGTTAAAGTTCCGCCTAACCAGCGCTGGTTCACATAGTACATACCAGAACGGATTGCTTCTTCCTTAACTGATTCCTGAGCTTGCTTTTTAGTTCCGACGAAAAGGATTGTTCCGCCATTAGCTGCTACTTCTTTAACGAAGTTGTAAGCTTCTTCAACCTTTTTAACTGTTTTTTGAAGGTCGATGATGTAGATGCCGTTACGCTCAGTGAAGATATATTTCTTCATTTTCGGGTTCCAGCGACGTGTTTGGTGTCCGAAATGCACACCAGCTTCAAGCAATTGTTTCATAGAAATTACTGACATTATAGTTCCTCCTAAATGGTTTTGTTTTTCCTCCGTCCCGATCATTTTCATACAGAAACTGTCAAACAGCACCATCTGCATGAATCACGAAAACGTGTGTATTAACACCAAAACATAATATAGCATAACCTCATGACACAATCAAGCCATTTCGTCCATTATGTCCTAAATTTTAATAAAAGTTCGATTTCAGTTTTTCCTTTTTTCAGTTTCTGGGCAATATCCTCTGTACCCATTCCAGATGTGTAAAGTGCAAACACTTCATCCGACAATGACGGCTGTACTTCATTCTTTCCGGCCAGCTTTGAGAGAAGTTCATCTTTAAAGCTGGCTGTCCCGGAAGAAACAGCAGGAGGCGTACTATCCAGGGAATTTTCTTGTCCTATTGAAACTGCAGGATTTTCAATTCCTTCTATTTCTAATATATCTTCAGGGCCGGCTTGAGGGATGGCATCATCCTGATCTTCCGTCATGCCCTTCTGCGGATTATTTTTATACGCTCTAAGAGCTTTCTTTTTATGAATATTGCCTCCCTTAATTTTTAAGGCTGAAGGCATATCCGGTTCCAAGAGTGGACTCTCTTCTAGTGCTGTTTTTCCCTTTATATCGGCTTTGGCTTTTTTATCCGCTGCAGAGCCGGCAGGTATTTCCCCGCTTTGACTTTTTTTCTTAAAGTTAAGTAAAAAAGCCTCATTTTCTTCTTTCACTTCCATTAAATAAGAGGATAATAGATTTTCCATTTCTTCCATCGTATCTGCATGTTCCTTTTCTGCATGCATGAGGCGGTTTTGCCTTAAAAATAAAATAATGACTGCGAAAATGGTAACGATGTTCATTAAAAATAGCAGAAAAATAAAAAACACAAGCATATAATCCCTCTTATCCGCTGTAATCTATACTTTTTCCTTTGAATGTGCGAGCAGAACGAAGAGCCCTTTAATTGCCCGGCTTGCGGGATGTCTTTCTCTCAGGCCAAAGCCATCATTCCCTTTTGTTGCATCATCCTCCCCTTGCATTCCGGCAGCTTGCCTGCATCAGAGGTCCACGGAAGAACTTTTGGAGTCTGGAATTACTCACTTTTGTCCGGCAAGCTTACTGAGAGCCATTACCAGGATCATAGTTCTGCAGGCTTTCCGTTTGATTGATACTAACTATATTAGCTTAATTCTATCATTTGTTATCCTTCATCGTCGCCCTCAGCTTATAAATTGCCCTTGAATGAATTTGAGAGATTCTTGATGTTGATAAATTCATGACTTGTCCTATTTCTGTCAGTGTCAGTTCCTCTTTATAAAAGAGCTGAAGGACCAGCTGTTCTTTTTCATTAAGAGATTCAATGACTTTGGCAAGTTCACTGTAGAGTTCCTGCTTCATCAGGTTTTCCTCAGGCAGCAGCGCCTTTTCATCTTTAATATGAAAATGGCTTTCTTTTTCTTCCTGCTCTTGAGGATTTTCATCCATTGATAATACATTAGCAAAAAAGTTCTCGTTTAAAGCTGTATAAACCTCATCTTCTGTAATATTCAAACTGCAGGCAATTTCTTTTGGGGACGCATTTCTCATTAGCTCTTGTTCCAGTTTTTCTGCGGCTGCTTCAATTTTTTTTGCTTTATCGCGGGCGCTTCTGGACAGCCAATCTTCTTTGCGGAGACCATCAAGAATGGCCCCTCTTATACGAAAGGATGCATATGTATCGAATTTTAGATCCCTGTATGGATCAAAACGCTCCAATGCATCAAAAAGACCCATCATCCCAAGACTCCTAATGTCATCACGGCTGACACTTTTAGGCAAGCTGACAGATATCCTCTGAACGTGAAATGAAACCAAAGGCAGGTATTTTTTCACCAGCTGATCCCCAGCATCAGGGTCATGGCTCTCGATCCAATTTTTCCAGTGTATTTGCTCTTCTAGGGTAGACAATTGAGACATCGGACTCCTCCTAACGCTGTATGCATAATGGTAAAAAAATGATTTGAACTGATATTTTGCTTCTCCATTATCTGGGATGCCGAAATGCCAGGTCCGAACAAAAATGTTTCAATATAACTATTATAACAAAAACAGAGAATCAGTCATATAACCTGTATACCCTACCAATGGTCTATATTTACAATAAAAATACATGCATAGCTCCAATTCACGCCTGATTTTGGATTGCAGGCCAGTTCTTTTCCATCAGCGCAGAAACGATTAAAGGACGAAAGTGCCGGCACCTCTCTTCATGCTTCCGAAAATACCCAAAAACCTTCCACTTTGCACATTTCAAATAAGCTGATAATTGGCCAGAAAAAAAACAGCAAAGCTGCACTCTGCTGAATTTCTTATTTTTTTATGTATGAGCGTTTAAACTCATTATCATGGACGAAAAATGAATCAGTTAAATCAGCTTGAATGAACAGAGTTATTCCTTGTTGCAGCTGCTAGATATTTTTCGCCGCTTTATTTACCGTGCGTATATTCAGCAGGCTTGTTTTAGGATTGAATTCAATGGTCCGTCCGCAGCTTCCCCCGATATCTTCTGAAATCAGCTGGATGCCCAGTTGCTGCAGCTCATGCCTAACTGCCTCGACGTTTCTAGGTCCGATGCGCATTAAATCTTTGCCTGATGTGAATTGAAACATTTGTGCCCCTCCCGCCATTTTTGCTTTTAAAAACGGCTCTCTTGCTCCTGCCTCAATAAGTCTTTGTACAAGCTCAACAATAGCCGTATCAGCAAATTTGGCAATATTGATCTGACCGGTCTTTGACAAAGAAGAATGAGGCAGCATGACATGAGCCAAACCTGCTATCTCCTTTAAAGGGTCATAAATGACAACTCCAACACACGAGCCAAGCCCGGAAGTACGGATTACTTCCGCTGTCCTTGCAATCCCCATGTCTGCAATTCCAACTTTAATTATCGTTGCTGTATCAGTCATGATGACCAGCCCCCAATGAAGCAAAAATGGTTTCAAAAGCATCGGAATCAGGAAGGAACAAAAAATGTCCATTAACATATTCATTGGAGGTTCCTGCTTCATGGAGAGCTGTATCTATGGCAATGACATAATCGCTTGACTGGGAAATTTCCAAGATCCCGCATCCAATCTGGGCGCCAGCCATATCGATGGATAGCTCAGGCACTGTAGGATAAAGATCCAATCCAGTAAAACTTGACAAGGCAGACAGATAAGAGCCTGACAGAATATTGCCAGCCTCTTGAAGAGCAGAAAGACCAAGATCTGAAAATGGCTCAGAAAAAAGGTCTGCATGTTCTTTGGTCATTTGCCGGATAAAGTATGCAGCCTGGCCAAGCGGAAGCACAAAAAATATGCTTCCATGTGCATCTCCCTCGATTCTGAGAAAGACACTGGCTACAACCGCCTCTGCTCCTCCTGATAATTCCATCGTTTCAGCCAGTGAGAGTATCCTTACCTGCGGAACCTTCATTTCTATCTTTTTATCCAGCAGTGCAGAAAGGGATGTTGCCGCATTCCCTGCACCAATATTTCCTATTTCTTTCAAAATATCAAGATGCCAAGCCGTAATGTTTTCAATAAATGACATGACTTATCCTTCTTTTCCTGCTAAATCTGCATGTTCCTCAGGATTAAGGATCTTTTCCATATTTAAAAGAATCAGAAGCCTCTTTTCAATTTTTGCCACTCCGCTTATATATTCCGCTTCAATTGCACCTACTACTTCAGGCGGCGGCTCTATGCTGTTTACCGGCACATCCAGCACGTCATTGGCTGAATCTGTGATCAGTCCGATTTCAAGATCATCCAGGGTAACAATGATAATTCTCGTCCGGTCTGTGTATGGACGCTCTTCAAGTCCAAATCTGGCACGCAAATCAATGATAGGAGTAATGACCCCCCTTAGATTAATAACACCCTTTACAAAAGGAACCGTTTTAGGGACACGTGTGATGTGCAGGACTTTTTCAATACCGCGGACATGGCTGACAGGTATTGCATATTCTTTATCTTCAATTTGAAATACGATGATTTTAACATCTTCGGCTGCTGTAAGATTTGACAACATATAACCTCCTCATTTATGGACGGATTTACGTCCGCCGGCCTTTGTTTCAGATAGAAAAAAATCTCGTTCAATCACTCAGCCGTTTTTTTACTTATTTTATGGCCGCTAAAATGGCATTGCTGATTGCGGATTATCCCGGCTCCTGCGGTATTTGAGTTTCCTTCCCCGCAGAAGCACTAAAATCCGGTGATGAAACCAGCAGGCAAGCTTAAAAGGGACTATTTTATAAGAGCGTTGCAGTCGATAATCAATGCAACTTGACCATCTCCAAGTATAGTAGCACCGGAAATTGCGAAAACAGAAGTAAGATAATTGCCGAGTGTTTTTAACACAATTTCCTGCTGTCCAATAAATGTATCAACAACAAGCCCAGCCATTTTATCCCCTTTTCTGACAATCACAACTGAATAAAACTCTTCTTCCTCCATATACACAGGAACATCAAAGACATCTTTTAAGAAAAGAAGCGGCAGCACTTTTCCTCTGAAATCAATCACTTGCTGATTATGCGCATTCATAATATCTTCTTTTTTGATAATGGCTGTTTCTATAATTGAAGAAAGCGGAATCGCGAATTTTTCTTTTTGTATTTCAATCAGCATAACCGAAATGATGGATAATGTAAGCGGCAGCTGAATCAGGAATGTAGAACCTTGTCCTGGTGAAGAATCAATAGATACAGAGCCTCCCAGCGATTCTATCTTATTCTTGACAACATCAAGACCAACTCCCCGGCCTGATACATCGGATATGACTTCAGCTGTTGAAAAACCAGAAGCAAAAATAAGCTCATACACCTGTTTATCAGTTAATATAGCTGCATTTTGTTCAGAAATTATTCCATTGCTGATCGCTTTTTTAATGACCCGTTCTTTATTAATGCCAGCACCATCATCTTTAAGCTCAATGAAAACGTGGTTGCCGCTGTGGAACGCTTTAAGAATGACAGTACCTTCTTCACTTTTCCCTTGAGATTTTCGGATTTCGGGAGTTTCGATGCCATGATCTAAAGCATTTCTTATAAGATGCACAAGCGGATCTCCAATTTCGTCAATTACGGTCCGCTCAAGTTCTGTTTCTGAACCGATCACTTCAAGATTGATTTTTTTGTTAAGATCACGCGCCAGCTGCCTCACCATTTTAGGAAAACGGTTAAATACTGTTTCGACAGGAACCATACGCATATTTAAAATAATGTTCTGGAGATCTCCTGTCACCCGTGACATTCTTTCTACCGTTTCATTTAATTCCTGGTTGTTTAGCTCTTTTGAAATTTGTTCAAGCCTTCCCCTGTCTATAACCAGTTCTTCAAATAAATTCAGCAGAATATCCAGCCTCTCAATATTGACCCGGATTGTTTTAGATCCTTGCTGTTTACCTTGAGTCTGTTTTTGTTTTTCCGGCTCTTGGACTTTGGCATCCCCCGTGTTTTCAGGAGCGTTCTCTATGGATTGCTGCACTTTTTTTGGATGTCTCTGAGTTTCATTGCGCAATACTTCCAGATCAATCGCATGAATCTCAACATGCTCAACCTCTGAAACCTTCATGACTTTCTTTTTCAGATCTTCTTTATTTTCTTTTGAAATTACAGTTACCGTGAATGAGTGATCAAATTGTTCCTCTTCCAATTGTTCAGCAGAGGGATTGGATTGAATGACTTCGCCTATTTTCTCAAGGACTTCAAAAACCATGAATACCCTGGCAGCTTTTAATAGGCAATCTTCACGCAGGCTTATAGTAATTTCGTAATTGGAATACCCCTGCTCCTGGGATTGCTGCAGCACAGTCAATTCAAACTCATCATACTCACTTTTGCTTAACGTTTCTTTTTCTGCAAGCATTAAACCTGCCGCCACTTCCCCGCTGGCAGATTCCACGATAGGAGACTGGCCGTCTTCTATCAATTGCAGTTTTTTGACAACGTCTGTAACATCCCGTTTCCCGTCTCCTCCTTCAGCAATCGACATGACCATTGCTTCTAGGTCATCCACCGCCAAAAAAATGACATCGAATATTTCGGAGTTGAGGCTTATTTTCTGGTTTCGGATTCCATCCAGCACATTTTCCATTTTATGTGTCAGGTTAGCCAGGTCCTCGTACCCCATCGTTGCCGACATGCCTTTTAATGTGTGTGCTGAGCGGAAGATTTCATTAACAATCAATAAATCTTGCGGAGACTTCTCTAATTCGAGAAGCTGTTCACTGCATGTTTGCAGGTGCTCCTTGCTTTCTTCTATAAAAACTTCCAAATACTGATTCATATCCATAGAAATCCGCTCTCCTCAATTAGCAATAGCTGACTATCGCATTTGCTATATTTTCAACATTCTCTACTGAATCGATTAAGTTCGTACTGATGGCTGCTTTTGGCATTCCAAAAACAATGGAGGTTTGCTGTGACTCAGCAATCGCTTTTACCATGCCTTTTTCACTCATGCTGACAAGCCCTTTTGCACCGTCAGAGCCCATGCCTGTCATGATGACGGCAATTTTGGCATAATCCTGCAGCTCGCCTGCTGATTCAAACAAAACATCCACAGAAGGTCTATGGCCGTTTCTCTGCTCTGATTGTTCAAGTACTGCAAAAAGGCTTGCCCCATTTTTTTTCATTTTGAGATGAAAGCCTCCAGGAGCGATATATGCGGTGCCATTTTTAATGATCTCACCGTCTTCTGCTTCTTTGACTTCTATTTCGCAAAGTGAATTAAGCCTTTTCGCGAGTGATTTGGTAAATCCGGGCGGCATATGCTGAACAATGATAATAGGAGACTCGATATTTTTAGGAATCCTTGTCAAAACTTCCTGAAGAGCCCTTGGTCCGCCCGTAGAAGTACCGATAACAATAATTTTTTTTCCTTCTTTCTCCCATAGCGATTGTTCCGGAACCATCTTTCGGACCAGAACTTTATCCCTATATCCATTGCATGTAAGCACCTGTTTTTCAACATCATCTGTACTGTTCCGGAGATTCTGGATATTGGCTTTGCTGGCGGCCACTATCTTTTCAATTAAATCACTTTTGATTTTATGCAAATCAAGCGATATCATCCCGGAAGGCTTTGCAATAAAGTCAAAAGCGCCGTTTTCCATCGCAGACAGGGTATTTTCAGCTCCAGCCCTTGTAGAGCTTGAAAGCATGATAACTGGAACGGGGCATTCCGCCATAATCCGCTTAAGGGCGCATAGCCCATCCATAACCGGCATTTCAATGTCCATAGTTACGACATCAGGCTGATATTGTTTAATTTTCCTTATAGCATCCTTGCCGTTCCGGGCGATCCCGATAATTTCAATTCTGCTGTCTTCATTCAAAAATTCGGAGATAAGCTTTCTCATAAAAGCGGAATCTTCTACAATTAAAACCTTAATTTTAGACATTATTAAGGCCTACCTCCCTAACAAGTATCTTTTAACATTCTGCATGAAGCCCTTGCTTTTCGGATCAGTGAAATTGGGGGCTTTATTGATAAATCTAGTTGTAATATCGGTAAGAGATCGTGAAACATTAGCATTTGGGGCAAAAATCATGAATGGAACCTGTTTAGCCACAGCTTTAGATACAGTTTTGTCATCCGGCAAAATGCCGAGCGGGCTAATTTCTTTATTAAGGAACCTTTTTACGGCATTTTGTACCCTTGCAATAGTGTCCATCCCCTCTTTTCTGTTATCTGCCCTGTTGCAGACCAGGTGAAAAGGCATGGAATCATTCAGCAAATAAATATATTTCATAACCGAATAAGCATCCATCACAGAGGTGGGTTCAGGGGTTGTAATAATAATCAGCTCTTCAACACATAATAAAAATTTAGCCGAATCTTCACTAAGACCGGCTCCCATGTCAAACAGGATAAAGTCATACTCTTCGAGAATACTATTGAATTCCTGTGAAAAACGGCCAAACATCTCTTCTTTTAAAGAAAATAAATGTAATAGTCCTGTTCCGCCTGCAATAATAGAAATATTTTCATAGCCGTTTGATATGATTTCTTTTAGCTTCATTTCTCTTTCAAAAAAATCAAGAATCGTATATTGCGGATGTTTCCCCATCAGAATATCTATGTTCCCCATACCGATATCCATATCGAATACCAGCACCTTATACCCTTTTTTGGAGAGCGCGATGGAGAAATTCAAGGAAAAATTGGATTTGCCCACACCGCCCTTTCCGCTGATGACAGCGAGAGTTTTAGCCAGCTTTCCATCATTCCGGCTATTAAGCATCATCCTCAGGCTTTCAGCTTGATCCTTCATATTTTTTCTCTCCAAAAACAGTTTCTATTATATTTTCCGGTGTTGCTTTCTCAATGTCATCAGGAACATTTTGTCCATTTGTTATATATGCCGCACCTACTTGCTGATGAATCAAAAAATTAAGCATTGCTCCATATGTGGCCGTTTCATCCGCTTTTGTGAAAATCAGCTGCTTGATAGGTATAGCTGAGAACTGTTTATATATATCTTCCATATCTTTTTGTTTAGATGTCAGTGACAAAACAAGATAGGATTCAGTATCATAAGAAAAATCGATAATATCCTTTAAGTCACTAACATATTGGGGATTTCTGAAATTTCTGCCTGCCGTATCAATAAATACCGCATCATAATGCGAAAACCTCTCGGCGGCTTTCCTGAAATCCTCCAGATTATAGGCAACCTCGATAGGCACATTCAGAATCTTTGCATATGTTTTCAGCTGGTCAATCGCAGCAATCCTGTATGTATCCGTAGTAATAAAAGCCACTTTTTTATTTTGTTTTAAAATACATTCAGCAGCTATTTTTGCCAATGTAGTAGTTTTCCCGACTCCAGTAGGACCGACTATCGTAATATATTTTTTTTCAAAGTTACTTGCAGCGAACGCACCTGTTGGCATTTTATCAAGAAGTGCCTCTTTACTATACTGATTCAGCTTTTCTTCAGGGATGCCACCTCCAGCTTCCTGCCACCTGAGCATCAGTTTCTCCATGATTTCGGCAAGAATGGCTTCATCTACTTCCTGCACGCAGAGAGCATCCCAAATTTCCCTTAAAGGCTCCGGTAAATTTTTTTGAGAATCCTTGGATTGCATTTTTAGAATCAGAGATTTTAAATCTGCTAATTCCTTCACCACATCAGGCTGCGGCTGCATAGGCTGATGTAGTGAAGGTGGTGAAGGCTTTGCCGCCATGCTGTTATCAGCTTTTGGAACAGCCGGCTGTTTTCTCTCTTTTTGCTTTCTTGCTTGAAGGCTGCTGCTGTCGGGATCAGCAGCAGCTATTACTTCGATGCTTCTTTTTTTAAATAAACCAAGAAATCCGCCGGAAAATAGCGGTTTTGAATTTAAGATGACTGCGTCCGCCCCGAGCTCTTCCCGTATTTGCTTCATGGCTTCTGACATAGAAGACGCCGTATACTTTTTTACCTTCACCCTATGTTCACCACCCCAACACTTTGTACTTCAATATTTGATTCCAGCTCATTATAAGAAAGAATCGGAACCTGCGGGAAATATCTTTCTGTTAATTGCCTTACATACATACGGACAGCTGGAGAACAGAGGACGATGGGAGATTGCTCCATAAGTGCCAGCTCTTCAAGCTTTGAAGAAATGGATTCCAGTATTTCCTGGGAATCATTGGGATCCAATGAAAGATAATTGCCATGCTCTGTCTGCTGAACGGAATCTGCTATCGTTTTTTCCACCCTGCCAGAGAGAGTGATAACTTTCAGGCTTTCTTCTCCTGAAGACAGCTCGTTCGTAATTTGCCTTGCTAAATTCTGGCGTACATATTCAGTGAGCAAATCGGTATCAGAAGACATCTTTCCGTAATCTGCCAGCGTTTCAAAAATAACTGGAAGATTCCGTATTGATATTTTTTCGCGGAGCAATTTACCAAGCACCTTTTGCACTTCACCAATGGTTAATGGATTAGGTGTCACTTCATCCACTAGAATAGGTGCTGTTTCATGCAAGTGATCGATCAGCTGCTTCGTTTCCTGCCTGCCTAATAATTCATGCGCATTTGCTTTAATGACTTCGGTAATATGCGTGGAAACCACACTGGGGGGATCCACCACAGTATATCCCATCATTTCTGCATGCTCTTTCACATCTTCTGCAATCCATTTGGCCGGCAATCCGAAAGATGGCTCAATCGTATCTATGCCATCTATGGAATCATCTTCAATGCCTGGGCTCATGGCAAGGTAATGATCAAGTAAAAGTTCTCCGCGGGCCATTTCATTACCTTTGATCTTCAGACGGTATTCATTGGGATTCAATTGAATATTGTCCCGGATTCTGACAACAGGGATGACAAGACCCATTTCAATGGCCAGCTGCCTTCGGATCATCACCACACGGTCAAGAAGATCTCCGCCCTGATTTGCATCAGCAAGAGGAATCAGACCGTAGCCAAATTCAAACTCAATCGGATCAACACTCAGAAGATTGACAACACTTTCAGGGCTTTTCATTTCTTCTGTATCAATTTCTTCTTCCATTTCCTGCAGTTCCAATTCGTTAGGCATGGGTTTCTTTTTAATACTGTAGCCTGCAAATGCAAGCAATCCCGCGATAGGTATAGTCAATAAATCAGTGATAGGCGTAAACAGCCCGAGAAGAAAGATGGTAGCTGCTGTCACATAAAGCATAGTTGGATAGGCCAGCAGCTGTGATGTGATGTCAGAGCCCAGATTTCCTTTTGAGGCAGCTCTTGTTACAACAATACCTGTTGCCGTTGAAATCAGGAGGGCCGGAACCTGGCTGACAATTCCGTCCCCGACTGTAAGGAGAGAAAAGTGGGATGCGGCTTCACTGAAACCCATTCCCTGCTGCAAAATCCCAATGACCATTCCAAAAATAAGATTTATCAGGACAATTATGATTCCTGCAATGGCATCACCTTTGACAAACTTGCTGGCTCCGTCCATGGACCCGTAAAAGTCTGCTTCCATTCCTACCTTTTCCCGCCGCTCACGTGCCTCAGCTTCTGAAATCATTCCTGCATTCAAATCTGCATCAATGCTCATTTGCTTACCTGGCATCGCATCTAAAGTAAAACGGGCTGCTACCTCGGATACACGCTCAGATCCTTTTGTGATTACGATAAACTGGATAATGATCAAGATAAGGAATACAACTAGTCCGACAAGAACATTTCCGCCAACAACAAAGGTTCCAAACGTTTCGACTACTCCACCGGCATCCCCTTTAGTTAAAATAGAACGGGTAGTCGAAACATTCAGCCCAAGCCTGAATAGCGTAAGCAGCAATAACAGCGAAGGGAAAATGGAGAATTCAAGCGGCTCCTTCATATTCATAGTGGTAAGAATAACAAGAAGTGCAAGAGAAATATTCAATAAAATCAATATACTTAACAACCATGTTGGCAGGGGTATGATCAGCATGGCAACAATCATTATGACACTTATCAAAACCGTTAAATCTCTTGCTGACATATTACTTTTCTCTCCTAACTGATTTTACTGCGTGTTTATATCAAGTGTTCAAGGCATATACAGCCTGTCCAATTTTATATCTTGCCTTTTGTCTTATATACAAAAGCCAGAATTTCAGCAACTGCTTTGAAGAATTCTTCAGGAATTGCCTGGCCTATTTCAGTCTGATCATAAAGTGCCCTTGCGAGAGGCCGGTTTTCCATCATAATGATGTCATTTTCTTTTGCAACAAGTTTTATTTTCTGGGCGATAAAGTCAGCACCTTTTGCAATTACAAAGGGTGCATCCAGTTTATCTTCATCATATTTAAGGGCTATGGCAAAATGTGTCGGGTTTGTGATGACCACATCTGCTTTCGGCACTTCCTGCATCATCCGCTGCATGGCCATTTCCCTTTGCTTTTGTTTGATTTTCGACTTAATTAAGGGATCGCCCTCTATATTTTTATATTCGTCCTTGATATCCTGTTTGGACATCCGAATATTTTTTTCAAAGTCAAATTTTTGATACATGTAATCTAAAAGAGACAAAAACAGCAAAGCGCCTGTTGCATACAGGCCCACTTTTATCGTGATATCGGCCAGAGTAATCATGGCCGTCCCTGCACTTTTTTGAGAAAGTGTCATGATTTCATCCATTCGCTGCCAGATAACAAAAAAGGTTACCAGGCCTACGAATGATATTTTCAAAATGGATTTTAAAAGTTCGACGATTGCCCTAAGAGAAAATATTCGTTTAAAACCCTTTATCGGGTCTATTTTATCGAGTTTAAATTGAATGCTTTCTGTGGAAAATAAGAATCCTACCTGCATAAAATTGGCTGCTGCCGCTGCAGCTAATGCTGCTCCAAGAATCGGTGCCAGTATAAGGGCCATTTTTTTCAGAATATGAACAAGCATAGCCTGGGTATTTTCTTCTGTCAGCTTATAAAGCATAAAATCTTTTTGAAAAGATTCCTTCATAAGTCCTAAAAACTGATCTTTCATATAAGTGCCTGAAAATAACAGAACAAGAAAAACAGCAAGCAAAACGGCAGCTGTATTGATATCCTGGCTTTTTGCCACCTGCCCTTTTTTTTTGGCATCTTCTCTCTTTTTTGGTGTAGCCTTTTCTGTTTTTTCCCCTGCGAAAAATTGCAGATCCAAACGAAGCCAGTTTACATCCATCCTATGTTCCTCCCATGAGCTTCATCAGCCCTCTCATGGTAATGAGCAAATACCCAAATAGATGCTGCACAGCCACCATCATCATGCCCATTACAGCAATAAGAACGAGAAACCCTGCTGCAATCTTAACTGGTATCCCCACTACGAAAATATTTAACTGCGGGACAGTCCGTGCGACAATTCCAAGCCCCACGTCTACCAGAAACAAACTTCCCACAACAGGTATGGACATCTGAAAGGCAATAATGAAAGTCTGATTAAAAGCCTTAACCATGTACAGCATAAGATTTTCGCTCCCAAATGGAATGAACATTTTGTCTATCGGGATAAACTGATAGCTGTAAAATATGCCATCCATCAATAAGTGGTGGCCGTCTGATCCTAATAAAAATAACAGAGCGATGGTATATAAGTATTGGCCAGTGAGCGGACTTTGGGTACCGGTCTGGGGATCAATTACATTGGCAATGCTGAAGCCAAGCTGAAAATCAATGAATCCTCCTGCAATCTGTACGGCGGAAAGTATCATATAGGCTGCGAAACCAATCATCAAACCTACCAGCATCTCTTTTAATATGAGCAGGAAATAGGCTGAATCTAATTCAATAATGGGTGCCTTAATTGAATAGTACATAATCCAGGAAAGAAAAAAGCTGAGGCCTATCCGATGAGAACTGGGCACAGTACGGTATGAGAAAAACGGCATGGTCACAAAAAATGAAGACACACGCACGAACACTAATAAAAATGCAGGAAAATAAGGCAATATATTTTGCATGATTAACCTACAAACTGATTCAGATTGCTGAATATTTCATTTGCATATGACAGCATATGGCTCAGCATCCACGGACCGAGCAGAATCAAACCCAGCAGCACCGCTACAATTTTCGGGACAAACGCGAGAGTCTGTTCCTGGATTTGCGTAGTCGCCTGGAATATGCTCACAAGAAGGCCTACACCAAGAGCTATCAGTATGAGCGGCCCGCAAACAATCAGGATGGTATATATGCCTTGCTTGGCGACTTGAACAACAAAATCGGGACTCATATTCTTCACCTGCTTTACTAAAAGCTTTGTAATAAAGATTTCACAACTAAATACCAGCCGTCCACCAGAACAAATAGAAGGATCTTAAATGGAAGGGAAATCATTACCGGCGGCAGCATCATCATTCCCATTGACATCAGCACACTCGCAATAACCATATCAATGACAAGAAAGGGTATAAAAATCATGAAGCCTATTTGAAATGCTGTTTTAATTTCACTTATTGCATATGCAGGAACCATGGCTGTCAATGGGATATCCTGAATGGTTTTTGGTTTGCTTATTTTTGCATAATCCAGGAATAATGCAAGATCTTTTTGCCTGGTATGGGCGCTCATGAATTCTTTGAATGGCACGGACGCACGGTCATATGCCTGTTCAAGATTTATTTTCTCCTCAAATAATGGAGTGAGGGCCTTTTCATTAACCTGCTGAAAAGTGGGAGCCATAATGAAAAATGTCAGAAAGAGCGCAAGCCCTACAATTACCTGATTGGGAGGCATTTGCTGAGTTGCAAGCGATGTTCTAACAAAACTCAGCACGATAATAATCCTCGTAAAGCAAGTCATCAAAATCAGGATGCTTGGCGCAAGCGACAGCACAGTAAGCATAAGGACTAGTTTTACGGAAGTAGAGACATTTCCGGGATCGCTGCCGTTAAAAAATTCCATGAACTGATTCACTCTGTGTCTCTTCCCTTCTTTTCCATTTCCTTGAAAGTTCTTTTTCTGCTTTCAGACATTTCTGCGAGCTGTTCTTTCAACCGCAGCGAAAAGCTTGAACCGCCCGAACCTTCCTTTTTTTTGCTGTCGATCTTCTTCTTCAACTTTGAAAGAATATCAGCCGGCTGAAGCAAATGATCCATTCTGCCATTGTAATTATCAAGGATTTCCTTATACTCGGCTTGATCATCTATTTCCTTCAGCAGCTGTATGTTTTCTCCCACTCCCACAACAAGCATCCTGCCCCCCACCTTGATGAGCTGGACAGAGCGGTTTGAGCCAAGGCTTGCACCGCCCAGATTTTCGATAAAGTTTGCTTTTTGATAGGCCTTGCTTTTTTTATTCATAAACCTCAGCAGCAGATAAAGAAGTGCCACTACAAATATCGTAGCGAGGATTACCCGTAAAAAATCCATGAATGTTAATCCGGCACTTCCCGCTTGGAGGTTTGCAGATTCTTTTGCTGTTTCTTTTTTGCTGTTTCCCTGATCGTCATTCGTCTTGGCATAAGCATCTTTTACACTTTTATCAAGAGAAGAGGCTTGTGCAAAATCAGCCGATGTAATAGGAGCAGCAAAAAGAAGCAGCAAAGCAAAAGTTATTTTTGTTATGAACGCCAAGATGATGACACCTCTTATGTGTTAGCTTAATGTTTTATTAATAGCCTCTAATACACGGTCAGCCTGGAATGGTTTAACGATAAAGTCTTTTGCGCCGGCCTGGATGGCATCGATGACCATCGCTTGCTGCCCCATGGCGGAGCACATGATGACCTTGGCATTAGGATTTAGTTTTTTAATTTCCTTCAAGGCAGAAATGCCATCCATTTCAGGCATTGTAATATCCATTGTGACCAGGTCCGGCTGTGTTTCACGGTATTTTTCCACTGCCTGTGCCCCGTCTGCTGCTTCTCCTACAATTTCAAAACCATTTTTTGATAAAATATCCTTAATCATCATCCTCATGAAAGCTGCATCATCAACAATCAATATTTTGTGTGCCATTTTATTTTCCCCCTGATTATCTAAGTTTTTTTAAACGATCTGATTGACTGACTATATCTGTTACTCTTACTCCGAAGTTTTCATCAATGACAACTACTTCTCCTTTGGCTATCAGTCGGCTGTTAACCAGGATATCAACCGGTTCTCCTGCCAGCTTATCAAGTTCGATGATGGATCCTGAAGATAATTCAAGAATTTCCTTTACCGAACGATTAGTTCTTCCAAGCTCCACCGTTACCTGTAAGGGTATGTCCAATAGCATGTTAAGGTTTTTCGTTTCCGTCTCCTGCAAGGGATATGGCTGGAATTCTGAAAAACTTGCCGGCTGTACATTCACTTTCTGATTGGTATCTTGATATGAAGATCCCAAATGCTGAGGAGTTCCAGGGTTTTGGTGCACCGGAGCAGAAGCCTGTGTGTGCTGCTGTGTGTACCCTCCATATGCATGGTCATTTCCATTATAGGATTGCTGATGTTCATTGGAAATCCGGCTCTCGTCAACAGCCTCTGTATGGGAAGATACAGAAGGAGCCTGTTGTGTTTCTTTGGCATGATTTTGTTCATGTCCAGCTGGCGAACCATTGGACACGAATGCTTCATCGCTCTGCGGATTCAGCAATTGGTCTACAAGACTTTTTGCAAAATGCAAAGGAAGAAGCTGCATGATCGATGAATCAATCAATTCCCCCACTTTTAGCCTGAAGGAAATTTTGGCCAGATAATCTTCCTGGGGAATGGTCTCTTCTCCTTTTCCTTCTTCAATATTTAAAATATCAATTGTCGGCGGCGAAATGTCGACCTTTTTACTGAAAATGGTTGACATGGAAGTCGCCGCAGATCCCATCATCTGGTTGAAGGCTTCCTGTACGGCGCTCAGCTGGATTTCTCCAAGAAGATCTGCCGGTTCGATTCCATTCCCGCCCAGCATTAAATCGGCAATAATGGCTGCATCGCTTTGTTTAATAACAAGAAGGTTGACACCAGAAAATCCTTCTGTGTAATTTACCTGTATGGCTACATAAGGCTGAGGAAATTCCTCTGAAATCCTGTTTCTCTCGATTAAGGTAACAGATGGAGTCGTTATCTCAACCTTTTGATTTAATAAAGTTGACAAAGCAGTAGCGGAGCTTCCAAAAGATATATTTCCAACTTCGCCAAGAGCATCTTGTTCCATCGAAGTTAAAAAGTCTTCTACATTCGGAGCTGCTGTTTCGCTGATATCATCTGTCCCTCTTAAGAGGGCATCAATTTCGTCCTGCGAAAGCATTTCATCACTCACCATCTTCGTCTCCCCCCTTCAAAGTATCTAATATTTGGATGGCTATTTTTTTGCCGGCCTTGCCTGGCTGCCCTGTGAATTTCGGGACTTGGCCTACCATAATGGTTAATGGCGCATCAATGGACTGATTCAGTTCGATAATGTCCCCAGTATCTAAGTGGAGAAAGTCATTAATTGAGATATCAGTTAGTCCAAGCTCCGCTATAATCGGCAGTTGGGCATGTTTCACCCGATTTTCCAAGGTTTCAATTTCTTCAGGCAATCTTTCCTTCTTAGATGTCTGCATCCAATAATGAACAGATAACTTTGGAATGATCGGTTCCAGGACAACGTGCGGTATGCAGATATTAATCATCCCGCTTGTTTCGCCAATCTGGGTATTTAAAGAAATGACTACTACCGTTTCATTCGGGGAAACCATTTGCAGAAATTGAGGGTTTACCTCAAAGTCGGTAAGGATCGGTTCTATTGCTGAAACGCCTGCCCAGGCTTCCTGAAGATTTTCAAATCCTTTTTCGAAAAGATTGGACATGATTCTTGTTTCAATCTCTGTCAGGTTATCAACCTTATTCACACTTGCTCCGCGTCCGCCAAGCACCCGGTCCATCATCGCATAGGCAATATTCGGATTTACTTCCATAAGGATTCTTCCATCTAACGGCGGCACCTCATAAACATTTAATATCGTCATTTTCGGGATTGACCGGATAAATTCCTCATAAGGTATCTGATCAGCCGAAGCCACGGTAATTTGGACATATGTGCGAAGCTGTGCGGAAAAGTATGTGGTCAAAAGCCTCGCAAAGTTTTCATGGATCCTTGTCAGGCTTCGGATTTGATCTTTTGAAAAGCGCAATGCTCTCTTAAAATCATAAACTTTTACTTTTTTCTCTGACTCTTCCTTTTTCAATTCATCCGCATCCATTTCCCCAGTGGAAAGTGCGGAGAGAAGAGCATCTATTTCGTTTTGCGAAAGTACTTCACCAGACATAACATCACCTCCCAAATATCCTAGATTGCTGTTTTAGGCTAATATCCTTTATTGAAGGATAGAGGAGGTTATGTAAACCTGTACAATGTGTCCTTCTTTCATAAGAGCATTGACCTTTGTTTTCAGTTGTTCTTCAAATTTAATCTTGCCGGCTTTGCCTTTTAATGCCTCGGGTTTCATATCTGATAACTCAGTGATAATGATGTTTTTCACCTGAAATATCCTTTGTTCAAGCTCCTTTTTAGCATCAGTGCTGTCTGTTTGGATGGTAAACGACATTTTAATGAAATCCCCGCTTCCAAGGTTGGTAGTGATTTCAGGAATATCAACAGATGATTTTACAATTTCTTCAATGGATGGATCCTTTTTTTCTCCGTTTCCATTGAATTTTGTAATGGCCACTACAGCAAGCACCCCGACTAATGTGATGGACACCAGTATAATCACCATTATTGTTACAAGCTTATTTTTCATTATTCATTATCCTCCAGGTCATGACGAAATCCGAGAACATTTACGGCTTGATAAAAGGCAATGATCGAACGTGTAATTTCATCTTCCGGCTCACTGACTATAATTTTCTTTCCATTTGTGAATGTAATGGTCGTATCCGGGTGCGATTCAACCGTTTCTATATAAAGAGCATTGACCGTAAAACTTTTTCCGTTTAATCTCGTAACTTTAATAATTTTTATAGGAGCTAAAGAACAAAGATCTCAAGCTCCCTCCCTCCCTTACCTTATCGTTTTAGATTAACAAGCTCTTCAAGGATCTGGTCAGATGTAGTTATGATGCGTGTATTAGCCTGGAATCCGCGCTGCGCCACGATCATGTCAGTGAATTCTTCAGAAAGGTCGACATTCGACATTTCGAGCATGCCTGATTCAATTGAACCTAAACCATTCGTTCCAGATGCACCAGGTACAGGGGCCCCGGAGTTATTTGTATCTTTAAAAAGGTTGTTGCCTGCTTTGGAAAGACCTCCTGGATTAGAGAACTTAGCCATTTCTATTTGACCTGCTGGAGTTAAAGTGCCAGCGGAATTTGTGTAAGAAACAGTTCCATCCTTGCCGATCGTTATGTCTTTCGCGCCAGGTAGTATTTGAATAACGCCATTAGCTCCTTTTAAATATAATCCATCGCTATTAACAATGTAACCATCCTTATCCAGATAGAAATTCCCTGCTCTAGTATAAAATTGCTCAGAGTTAGATCCGCCAGTATAAACAGTGAAATATCCATCACCAGAAATGGCTAGATCAAGCGTTCTCCCTGTTGTCTGCATAGAACCCTGTGTATCAATGGTATCAATTGCAGACATTTGAGCTCCTAGCCCTACTTGCTTAGGGTTTATGCCTCCTTTTCCAGTCGCAGAAGACGGACCTGATGCCCCCTGCATGGTCTGGCTGACCATATCCTTAAAGACGGTCCTTCCCTTTTTAAAACCATAGGTATTGACATTGGCAATATTATTGCCGATTACATCTAATTTTGTCTGGAAGTTTTTCATTCCGCTGATTCCAGAGTACATTGAACGAAGCATGTGTACGTTCCCCTTTCTTTATGGCTGCTTCTGTCATTCCGCAGCCGAGGCCCCCTTTTCAGGTCCAGCCTTATCGATCTAGGATGATCGTTCCGTTTATATTGGTGAATATCTGGGATGATGCTTCATCCCTGTCCATGGCAGTGATCACTGTGTTATTCTTGGCGCTTACCACAAGTGCCGCATCTTTTGTCAGCACAAGAGATTCAGTCACGCCCTTTTTTCTTGCTTCCTTCACACTTGATTCTATTTTTCCCCAGAGGCTTTGGTCGATTTGTATATTTCTTTGAGTCAGTCTAAGCTGGGCATGTTTTGAGAGGGTAAGCTTATCGTTTCTGGCTGCCTGCTCCAGATGGCCTGCAAATCCTGTCTGTGCCTTTTTTCTAACACCTGCACCATTTGAAGGAAATACAATCGGGTTTTGTGTTACCGGCCTGAAAACTGGTTTTTCCATAAGACCGCCCCTTTATGAACCTGCTATTTTAATAATTTGGTTTGCACTTAATTTCGTGCCTGCTGCATCATTCAGTTCAAAAAATGTTTTACCGTCTTTCATGGAAACGGATTTCACAGAGGCAGTGGTTTCATTTTGGCTGCCGTCTAGCCATGTGACGGATTTCCCGATCAGCTCACTTGCAGAAAACAGGTTATTTCCTGTGCTGGCTGCAGTATCATTTACCTGGGAAATGTTGGCCGGCTCAAGCTTCGTTCCATCATCCAGAATGAAATATACACTGTCATCCTTAAATTGAAGTGAAACTACTGTTCCGCTTCCAGTATCAAAAGATTGCTGTGTATTTGAATCTGTATTATCCGAGAGTTTATGCCAGGTTACATTTTTTCCGACAAAAGAGTTATAAGCAATCATTTTATTCTGCTGCTCTGTCTGGACAAATTTATTAATGCTTGATGTCATATTTGTAATTTGTTCCAATGTTGAAAATTGTGCCATCTGGGCAATGAAATCTTTATCCTGCATCGGATTTGTCGGATCCTGGTTCTGCAGCTGAGTCATCAGCAATTTCAGGAAATCGTCTTTTCCGAGAGTATCCCCCGTTTTTCTTTCCTGCTTGTTTTGATAGCTTGACAGCAGCAGCGAAGTATCTATCGATGCCATATTTTCACCTACACTTTCATATTAAGTAGCACTTCAGCAAACCGGTCACTGAAAGGGTCGCGGTCTTCATCCGTATCCTCTTTAACTTGTTCCTGTCTTTGCCGCTCCTGATGCCCGGGGTTGTCTCCTTGTCTTGAAAAAAACCTTTCCTGCGAAAAGCTGCCTGCAGTCTGTGAAATTTCTATTTTTTCCAGCTGGAGATTTTGGCTGGATAGTGCCTGTTTTACACTTTGCAATTGTGTTTCCAGCATATCTTTTGCCTTGGCTGTAGTAGCAACTATTTTTGCCGTCATAACTGAATCCTTCTGCATGATCTCAATTTTCAATGATCCCAGATTTTCCGGATTCAATTTTATAAGCAGTTTTTGCATGCCTCCGGGTCCGGTTAATTGAGCTTTGCTCAATATGGTTTCAAACGCTTTAATAAATTGCTCCTGATTGACCGGCTGTCCGTTTTTCTCCGTTTTCAGCACAAATTGTTCTAATTTAGTAATTTGAAGGTGCAGTGAATTTATTGTACGGGGCTGCATGTCGGCCTCACCCGCTTTTTCCTGCGTTCCAGTTTTTGCATTTTTTCCTGTTAATGTGTTTGAGTCCCCAATAATCCGGGAATAAGCACTTTTGAGGATGTCTAAAGACTTATTTTCCTTATTGTCAAAGGCTGTTAGCAAAGTTGATGAAAAGCTTTTTCCTTTAGGCAAAGAATCATTTTCTGCAAGATTTTGAAGTGTTCCTGAAATTTTCTCAAGAAAGCTCTTCAATTGATGGCTTAATTCCGCATCATTATGGGTCATATCCTGATAAGGAGTTATGAGCACCTGGATTTTTGCCGCCTTTAATACTTCAGCTGCACCCTTTAGATCAATCTTCTTCCATTCCTCAGGCTTTAGCTTAGATAAATCCTGAATAAGAGTAAGCAGCTGCAGGATATTCCCGGCAAAACTGTTATCCTCTTTTGAAGTACCTGAATTGTCACTACTGTCTTCTTTTAGGGAGTCTGTCTTGCCGCCAAGAAGCTTTGTTATGTTTTCGGCCTCATCTTCACTGCTGTCCTTTAATAGCGAACCTATTAATCCGGATAATGCTGGACTTCCTGGATTCACTGACAAATCTTCCGGCAATGGGCTATTGTTTTCACCCGCTTTACTGCTGTCCATCTGCAGGAATGAAAGAATATCTTCTATCACCTTCAGCTGGTTCTGTCCTTGGCTGTTATTTTCTTTAATGGACTGATTATTTCCATTTAAAGATATAGCCGCTTCTAGTACAGAACCGAACGTGCCCAAGGTTTGGGAGGCGTCTACGGCTCCATCCGCTTTCTGGGCCAATTGAACCTGCTGGTTTCCCTTTGCTGGCAGAATACTTTCAATATTTATGTTTCTCACCTCCTTTAAAATAGTTCTTGACTTATGGAGTTTGCTGCTGATTGAAATCAGTCAATTTTTTTGTCAGGCGCGCTGCATCTGCAGGCTGCATTTGTTCCATGATTGCAGCTAATGACGCCGCTTTTATTTTGCTAAGAATCTTCACTGCATTATCATCTGGCATCTTAGTTAAAATGGGAGCCGCTTTTTTGGGTGCCATTGTTTCATAAGTTGTGATAATGTCTTTCATTGCCCTTTTGTTATCAGCTTGAGCGGCATTCAAGTCTTTTATCTCGTTTTCAAGCTGCTGCTTTTCAGCACTGTTTTGCTGGATTTCCTGATCTTTGCTGTCAATAATATTTTCAAGTTTAGTAACTTCCGCTGTTTTGCTTTTTATACCAGCTTCTAATTGTGCAAGCTGCTTCTTTGAATCAGCACTGCCTTCTTTTGCCGCCTTGCTGTTCTTATCGCTGCTGTTCGTCATTTTAGAAATGAACGGGATATTATCAGCCAGGGATTTTGAAGCATGCATTACATTAACCCCGGCAAACGAAAGGACAATTAAGGCAATCGTTATGGTAAATAAAAGCGGGATCAGCACGACAAAAAGAAACCATTGAAGCCTATTGTATTTTTTCTCTTCTTTATCCATGCATTTGCTCCTTGCAGTCTCCTAGTAGTCCTTATTCATGAACTGCCTGATCGAAATTTCATCCATATTCTTGTTTTCATCTGCTTTTATGATATCAAGGAATCTGATAAAATCTGTTTCTTTCATTTTTTCATATTTCTTAACTTCCATGTTCTTCTGCATCAAGCTCTCCTGCTGCCTGATCATTCTTTCTCTGGCTTGCAGTACCTGAAGCTGGGAATGCTCGATTAGTTTCTCGAGATTATCCATAAAAGACTGATTATGCCTGATTTCCTGTACCGAAAGCCCTTTGTTAAGTTTTTCTTCCTGGAATTTCTGCAAGTCTTCTTTTTTCTTCAGCAGTTTATAAAGCTTTTCTGCAGCCTCTTCGAACTCTTTCAGAGCACCATGATATTTTGCCAAGGCATCTTCTTTTTCCTTTTCCCTGATGGTCAGAATTTTGTCAAATTTGTACTTATAAATCATTCAATCTACTCCATTTCCATCAAATTCAAAAGGGACTGGATGCTTTCGTCCTTGGACATTTTTTCATGTGTTCCCTGTTTTAAAAATGAAATGATTCCCGGCTGTTTTATTATTGCTTCATCAATGTCTTTAGAAGAGCCTCTTTTATAGGCACCAATATTTATTAAGTCTTCGGACTCTATATAAGTAGATAAAGAGGATCTCAGTTTTTCCGCCGACTCTTTATGTTCCTGGCCGACAATCCCATTCATGACCCTGCTTATGCTTTTCAAAACATTAATTGCGGGAAACTGGCCTTTATTGGCTAATTGGCGGTCTAGAACAAAGTGCCCGTCGAGAATTCCTCTAACTGCATCGGCGATAGGCTCATTCATATCATCTCCGTCAACCAATACGGTGTAAAATGCTGTAATCGATCCCTGTTTGTTCGTTCCGGTCCTTTCTAAAAGCCTCGGCAATATCGAAAAGACAGAAGGAGTATAACCTTTGGTAGTCGGAGGCTCGCCAATCGCCAGTCCAATTTCCCGCTGGGCCATGGCAACCCGTGTGACAGAATCCATCATCAGCATGACATTCATCCCTTTATCGCGAAAATACTCAGCGATAGCTGTCGCTGTCAATGCCCCTTTAATCCTCATTAATGCAGGCTGGTCTGATGTAGCCACTACAACAATGGATCTTGCAAGTCCTTCAGGGCCAAGATCCTTTTCAATAAATTCCCTGACTTCTCTTCCTCGCTCACCAATCAGCCCGATTACATTTAAATCGGCATTTGTATTTCTTGCGACCATGCCAAGCAAAGTGCTTTTCCCTACTCCGCTTCCTGCAAATATCCCCACACGCTGTCCTTTGCCGACAGTCAGCAGGCTATCAATCATTCTGACACCTACATCAATGGGTTCATTTATGGGCGGCCTTTCCATAGGGTTAGGAGGATCCCTGTCTATGGGCACTGATGCAAGCCCTTTAGGAAGTGCTGAGCCATCCAAAGGATTTCCCAATGAATCTACCACCTGTCCGATAAGCCCTGAACCGACCTTAACCTGAAGTGACTGTGAGGACGCTTCTACCATGCATCCCGGAGATATATCACTGATGGCATCATACGGCATCAGTATCACCATTTCTTCCCGGAAACCGACCACTTCTGCTTGGATAATTCTTTTCTTGCCCTTTATTCCGGCATGAATAAAGCAAACATCGCCTACTGAACTTTCAGGACCCTGTGATTCGATCATTAGCCCCACAACCCTTTTAACCCTGCCATAATGTTTAACTGCAGGACAATCATCAATCAAAGGAAGCAGATCACAAGCCTTCATTATCATTCCCCTTCCAGCATATCCGCGAGTTTTTGTTTGATTACCTCCAGCTGTGTATCAATGCTGGCATCAATGCGCCCGTTCTGGGATTCTATGATACAGCTGCCTTCATTCAAATCATGATCAGGGTAGACATAGAAATCAGTTTCTTTTGGAAATATGCTTAGCAGCTCTTCTTTTCGGGATAAAATGAATTCATAATGTGCCGGATGGACATGAAGCTGGATATCTCTATATTCCCTAGCATTTTTAATCGCTTTTTTTACTGCAGAAAAGAAATACTCTGAATCGGTTTCCATTGCTTTGCCGATAATTTTTTCAGCCACGGAAATGCCCAGCTCCAGAATGATTTTTTCTGAAGATTCAATATGCTGCTGATAATCTCTTTTTGAAGCTTCAACTACCGTTTTGGCAAACTCAATGGACTGAGACATTTCCCCGTAGCCTCTTTGCCTTCCAGACTCCAATCCTTCCTGGTAGCCTTGGTCAAATGCCTGCTGAATATATTGCTGTTTCTCAGTTTGTTCCCAGAAATCTTTCTGTGCCTGCGCTTCTTGGATTAATTCATTGGCCCTGTTCCTTGCCCTGTTCAGTATTTCTTCGGCTTCATGCCTTGCCTGTTCAGCTGTCTCGGCATGAGCATGGGCGGCATCAAGAGGATCATCTATGTCTTCTTCAGCATGTAAAAATGAACTGAATTCACGGATTTTAATAGTCTTATTCCCTGCTTTTTCTGCTGCCGCGTGATAAGACTTAATGATCCTAGACAATAATATCATCTCCTCCGCCACGGGCTACGACAATTTCCCCTGACTCTTCAAGCCTTCGAATAACAGCCACAATCCGAGACTGGGCCTCTTCCACATCTCTAAGGCGCACAGGACCCATATATTCCATTTCTTCCTGGAAGGTATCCACCATGCGTTTAGACATATTTTTGAAAACAATCTCTTTGACTTCTTCGCTTGCCACTTTAAGCGACAGCTTTAAATCTTCATTATCCGAATCACGTACAACTCTCTGGATGGCTCTTCCATCAAGCGTAACTATGTCCTCAAATACAAACATCCTTTTCTTGATTTCTTCTGCGAGCTCAGGATCCTGTATTTCAAGGGCATCAAGAATAGTCCGCTCTGTAGAACGGTCGACACCGTTCAATACATCCACTACCGCTTCCACACCGCCTGTTTGTGTGTAATCCTGTGTAACGGTTGCTGAAAGCTTTCTTTCAAGGATTTGTTCGACCTCATTGATTATTTCAGGAGATGTGCTGTCCATCAGTGCAATTCTTCT
Organism: Bacillus sp. MUM 13; assembly: GCF_001866725.1. NCBI lineage: Bacteria > Bacillati > Bacillota > Bacilli > Caryophanales > Bacillaceae > Bacillus > Bacillus sp. MUM 13. The sequence goes on along the minus strand of NZ_MLYQ01000001.1, from coordinate 139,967 downwards.
GGCGATATCCGCCTGAACCTCCTGAGGCAGTTCTGATAGGATCTGGCCTGCCTGTGCAGGGTCAAGATAGGATAGTATCAGCGCAATGGTTTGCGGATGTTCATTTTGTATAAAATTCAATATTTGGGCAGGATCCGCTTTTCTCGCAAAATCAAATGGCCGCACCTGCAGCGAAGACGTAAGCCGGTTGATAATGGCTGCTGCCTGATCTGTGCCAAGCGCCTTTTCAAGGACTTGCTTGGCATATCCAATCCCCCCTTGCGAAATGTAATCCTGTGCAAGAGCAATATTATGAAACTCATCCATAATTTCTTCTTTTTCCTGTGAATCTACTTTTCTCACTCCAGAAATTTCAAGTGTCAGCCGCTCAATTTCTTCCTCAGACAAATGCTTGTATACAGAAGCTGACACATCCGGTCCTAGGGAAATGAGCAGGATAGCTGCTTTTTGCTTTCCTGTAAGTCCGCCTTTTTTCTTTCTCTCGCTCAATTCATATCCTCCCTAATCTTCAGCAATCCAGCTTCTTAATAATTTAGCAAACTCATCTGGCTTTTCTTTGGCCAGTTTTTCAAGCTGTTTTCTTTTTAAGCCAGCTTCTGTTTCTATTTCATCATTGAGATCCGGTACATTTTGGATGGTTTCTTCTTCTTCCAGTATCTCCTCATATTCTGCAAGGCGTCTTGAGCGGATAAATAAGATCAGCAGAATAATGACTGCAAGCAGCAATACGCCTCCTGCTATATAGACCCACAATGGAATAGAAGCTTGTGCAGGCTGGGTAAAGGTGGTATTGCCATTGAAAGGCTGGACAGTAACTGAAATTTTATTTGCAATGTCCTGGTTGGTTAATGGCTGTGCATTAGCTCCCTTATCAATGGATGTACGCACAATAGTCCCAAGCATCTTCGTAATATCACTAACACGCGCCTGCGGCAGAGATGAAGGCTTATTTGGCTTTGGAGGCTCCACCATCACCTGAATCCCTAAATCTCTAACTTTATATGGACTTTCAACAATTTGTTTTTTAATTCTATTGACTTCATTATTAATCGTTTCTTCTTTTCGTTCATAATCCCCATTGCCGTCTGTTCCTGACACATAATTGGATGCAAGTGAATCGCCAGGATTTGAACCGGATGGCACTCCGCCTGCAGCACCTTTTCCTGTATACGTTTCATTAATTCTTTTTGCAGAGATGGCAATCCCGGCCATATTCGCTTTATCAACAGGTGTAACCAGATTTTCTTCTCTTTTCTCCTGTGTAAAGTCAATATCTGCCGTTACAGAAACGACAACCTTATTCTGGCCCATTAATGTTCCGAGCATGGTTTGAACCTGTCTTTGAATATCGCGTTCTATGCCTTTTTTCACTTCCTGCTGTGTGGCAAAAGTTGCACCTGCACCCGTATCGCTATCGCTTTTCAAGTCAAAATACTCAAAGTTTTGATTCATGATGACGATATTATCTGTAGGAAGGTTGGGAACACTTTTTGAAACCAAATGATAAAGTGCTTTGATCTGGCTATCCTCAAATTGATATCCAGGCTTTGTGTTAAGAACAATGGAAGCAGAAGCCTGTTCTTCGTTGTCGCTGACAAAAACGCCTTTTTCAGGAAGGGTGATCATGACCTTTGCATCATCCACTCCATCAATATTCTTTATTAAATCTGACAGCTCTGTTTGCATGGCATCCAATTTGAGTACACCAAATTCATTTTCTGTCATGCCCATTCCGGCATTTTGGCCAAAAAATGAATAGTCGATGCTTCCGGACTTCGGAATACCTTCAGCAGCCAGCTCAACCTTCAGCGTATCCACACTGTCATCAGGAACCATGATTGTCTTTCCGCCATCTGCAATTTGCGATTGTATTCCTTTGCCATCCAGATTTGCTTTTATATTGCCTGTCTCTGATGGTGATAAATTGCTGTATAACGGAACAAGTGTAGTTCTTGAAGTCAGGAATACGGTTAGTGCAATAATAAGGGCCACTAATCCAAGAATGCCAAAAAAGATTGTTTTCTGCTTTTTGGTGCTCCCGGACCAGTAACCAGTAATTCTATTTTTAAAGTTTAATAATGCTTCATTCATTTCAATCCCCCGGTTAATCTCTTTGAATTTATGACAGGACAGTGATTTCTATCCTGCACATCGTTTCCTGGAACTTGAGAGGTTTCAAAATGAAGCTATATATTCATTCTCATCATTTCCTGATATGCTTCTACCACTTTATTTCGTACCTCAAGTGCTGCCTGCATAGTGATGCTCGCCTGCTGGGAAGCGATCATTACCTGGTGCAGATCAACGTTTTCGCCATTGGCAAGCTTTTGAGTCAATGTATCCGAATTCACCTGTGCTTCGTTTACTTTTTCAATAGAATCCTTCAGTACGGACGCAAAACTTTTTTGAGATTCATTTGGTGCAGCCGACTGGGCTTTTGTATTTCCTGCAGCAAAAATGCTGTTTCCCGGGTTCAGGTTTATTCCCTGCATTCTATCATTCTCCTGTCTATGTGCTTATAAAGGGCTATGGGGTGGCAATTTCCCCGAATCATAATCACTAGCCCCACAGTACCTATTTACTTCCCGATTTCAAGGGCCTTCATCAGCATGCCTTTAGAAGCGTTAAAAACTGTGACATTTGCTTCATATGACCTTGTAGCGCTAATCAGGTCCGTCATTTCCCTTAATGGATCGACATTCGGCATTTCGACATACCCATTCGCATTGGCATCCGGATTTTCAGGATCATACACAAGTTTAAATGGCGTTTGATCTTCTGCAATCTTCGTTACTTCCATGCCTCCGCCGGCACCTTGTCCATTTTGTCCGGCTGCTGCGTTCAAAAAGGATGAAAATTGGGTTTCCTTCGGCTGTATGACAGCCATTTTCCTTCTGTACGGTTCCCATTTTCCATTCACAAAATTTGCTCTTGATGTATCGGCATTGGCCATATTCGAAGAGATAATATCCATTCTGAGCCTTTGCCCTGTAAGAGCTGAAGCTGTTGTATTTAAACTTTGAAACATTCCCATTACTTACCGCCCCTTATTATTGTTTGAAGCGACTGGAACTTCCCGCTGATTAAATCAGAGGCAGCGTTATAATAGATCTGGTTGGATGCTAAATCACTCATTTCCTTATCTATATCCACACTGTTGCCATTGCTGTTGTACTGAACATTCTGCCTTGTTATCACACCCTGGCTTGACTGGTCCCCTGAAAAATCAAAATGTCTCGCATCCGTCCTATATGCTTTAATAGATGAATCCAATGCATCCTGAAACGATCCTTTAGTTACATCTTCAGCTTTATAATTGGGAGTATCTGCATTCGCGATGTTCTGTGAAAGCACTTTTTGTTTTAAACTGGAATAATCCAGTGCGCTTTCCAGCGACTGAAATGTATTTGAAAATAATTTCATTTCTTTCACCCCTTCTGGAAAGGAATTTTAAATATCTCATTTCGTAACAAAAAAAACATAATATAGTAACTATTGTAATGAAATCCAACCGTTCTGTCTATGAAGTATCGACAAAACTTCGTAAGATAAAAGGCCTATTTTTGTCGATAAATGTTAATTAATACCTTTAAAACCCAATATTTACAATAAGTTTTCCTTATTTTTTCCTGTAAAGTAGCCCTTTTTTCCCCCTTCGACATAATTCACTATATTTCCCCTGCACCTTTTACTACATATTGAACATTACAATACTCTTCTTATAATGCTTTCTGCTTATTTTTTTGACAATAAATAATATTACAATATATTTGTTAAAATGATAAGGATATTTATGTATTATTTTTATTTTTTTCCGAGAGGCAGGGATGCATTTTCTCGGCAATTTCATTCCACTGTTGATATGGCTTCGACTTCAATGCCCATCTCAAAAGGCAAGTGATATCTTCCTTCAAAAGCTTGAGTAGTGATTGAAGGTCGTATAATAATTACTTTTTTGCAGGGAAACTCTCAAAGGTATTTCTCTTTCAAATGATGTTTGGGCAAAAAAAAAACAGCCCGAGGGCTGTTTTTTAATGGTTTTTCAATTTTTCAAGCTCGACAAGGAATTTATCATTTAATACTTTGATATATGTCCCTTTCATTCCCAGTGAACGAGACTCGATTACTCCCGCACTTTCCAGCTTCCTTAGCGCGTTAACAATTACAGAACGTGTGATTCCCACTCTGTCAGCAATTTTTGAAGCGACCAAAAGGCCTTCATTTCCTTTCAATTCTTCAAAAATATGCTCAATTGCTTCCAGCTCACTGTATGAAAGCGAGCTGATTGCCATTTGGACAACTGCTTTGCTTCTTGCTTCTTCTTCGATCTCTTCTGCTTTTTCGCGAAGGATTTCCATGCCGACTACAGTTGCGCCATATTCAGCAAGAATTAAGTCATCGTCATGGAATTTTTCTTCAAGCCTTGCAAGAATCAATGTACCAAGTCTTTCGCCTCCGCCAATAATCGGAACAATGGTTGTCAGGCCGCTTGCGAATAACTCCTTGTTTTCCACAGGGAATGCTGTATATTCGCTGTTTACATCCAAGTTGGAAGATGTGGACTGGATATTGAAAAGATTTTTAGTATATTCTTCTGGAAATTGTCTGTCTTCAAGCATCTGGACCATGCGTTCGTTCTCAATCTGCTGATTGATTGCAAAGCCTAATAGCTTTCCCCGTCTGCTAACAACAAACACATTTGATTCGATTACTTCACTGAGACTTTCAGCCATTTCCTTAAAATTAACTGGCTGGCCGGCTGCATTCTGCAGCATGCTATTGATTTTTCTTGTTTTACCTAATAAATTCATTTAATTGTTCCTCCTAGAAATCCTTGTTTCATGTACCGCTCTTATATAATATTTAATCTTGGTGTGTTTACTGATAAAGAGAAACAGGCATTTATTGTGACTGTACCCTATGTTTATAAAGTGAAACTTGTCGTCCCGGGTTATAATATGAACTGGCTTAAATCTTTATTGCGGGAAATGGAGCCTAGCTTATCTTCCACATATTTAGGCGTGATGGTTACTTTTTGCATGGAAATTTCAGGGGCTTCAAACGATAAATCCTCTAAAAGCCTTTCCATGATGGTATGCAGCCGTCTGGCGCCAATATTGTCTGTATTCTGATTCACTTCAAAGGCCACTTCTGCAATCTTATGAATAGCATCGTCAGAAAATTCAATTTCTATACCTTCTGTTTCCAATAATGCTATATATTGTTTGATAAGGGCATTATCGGGTTCGTGAAGGATGCGGACAAAGTCATCCACTGTCAATTTTGCAAGCTCCACCCTGATTGGAAATCTTCCCTGCAGTTCTGGAATCAAATCTGAGGGCTTTGCAATATGAAATGCTCCTGCTGCCATAAACAATACATGATCTGTTTTAACAGAACCGTATTTCGTGACTACGGTAGAGCCTTCTACGATTGGCAGGATGTCACGCTGAACGCCTTCTCGTGAAACATCAGCTGATGAACCTCCTGATTGTTTGCTTGCAATCTTATCAATTTCATCGATAAAAATAATGCCTGTTTGCTCAGCACGGAAAACGGCTTCCTGTGTGACCTCATCCATATCGATCAGCTTGCCCGCTTCTTCATTTGTCAGAACCGTCCTTGCTTCGCTTACCTTTAATTTGCGCTTCTTTTTCTTTTTAGGCATCAGGCTTCCGAGAGCATCCTGCATGTTCATACCCATCTGCTCCATGCCGGATCCCTGAAGCATATCAAACATAGAAGCCTGCTGCTCCTCAACTTCTACGGTAATCAGCTCATTTTCGAGTTCGCCTTTTGCCAGCTTCTCAGATACCACTCTTCGCTTTTCATACAGTGAGCTGTCTTCTGCACTGAAATCAGACTGCTGCTGGGAACTTTCATTATTCCCTCCAAAGAAGACTTCTAGAGGGTTTTTAAAATTTGCCTGCTTTTTAGAAGAAGGAACAAGCAATTCAATAAGGCGGCGGTTTGCGTTTTCTTCAGCCCGTTCCTTAACGTTTGCCTTTTTTTCTTCTTTAACCAGCCGGATCGATGTTTCCATCAGGTCACGGACCATAGATTCAACGTCCCTGCCTACATATCCGACTTCTGTAAATTTTGTTGCTTCAACCTTTATAAATGGGGCACCTACCAGCTTAGCCATCCTGCGGGCAATTTCCGTCTTTCCTACACCCGTCGGACCGATCATCAGGATATTTTTTGGAACTATTTCATCCCTGAGCTCTTCCTGCAGAAGGGTCCGCCTGTAACGGTTTCTCAAAGCAACAGCAACTGCGCGTTTAGCATCCCGCTGTCCAACGATATATTGATCAAGTTTTTCAACAATTTGCCTAGGCGTTAAATCCGTTTTGTTTGCCATTATGAAACAGCTCCTCTCTTACAGCTCTTCAACGATAATGTTTGTATTTGTAAATACACAGATCTCTGAAGCAATTTGCAGGGCGGATTGCGCAATTTCTTTTGCGGTCAAAGTTTCTCCCGAGAAGCGTTTTAATGCCCTCCCTGCAGAAAGGGCATAATTGCCGCCCGATCCTATTGCAAGGATGCCATCATCAGGTTCAATGACCTCACCAGTCCCTGAAACGAGCAGAAGATCCTTTTCATCCATGACAATGAGCATAGCCTCAAGCTTCCTCAAAATATTATCACTGCGCCATTGTTTCGCCAGTTCCACTGCTGCACGCTGAAGATTGCCGTTATACTCTTCAAGCTTAGACTCAAACATGTCAAACAAGGTAAAAGCATCAGCAACTGAGCCTGCAAACCCAGCGAGGACTTTTCCATGAAAGATCCTTCTGACTTTTCTTGCAGTATGCTTCATAACAACCGAATTTCCTAATGTTACTTGTCCGTCTCCCGACATAGCGCTTTGTCCCTTATGCTTGACTGCAAATATCGTTGTTGCATGAAATTCACCCATAAAAATTCTCCTTTTTTATCCCGCATTAATAATCCCCCGATTTAAACATGAAAGTTATCAGAGAAGCTTTGCGGGGAGTAATCGTCAAATCCCTGTTAGTTCAGCTGCCGGCCAGAGAAAACGAAAAGAAATTTCCGGACGGAGCTTCACTTTATGCTCTTGGATGTGATGCGTTATATACTTTCCGCAATTGCTCTTTGGTAACATGAGTATAAATTTGAGTGGAAGATATTTTGGAATGGCCCAAAAGCTCCTGTACGGTCCTTAAATCTGCACCATTGTTAAGCAAATGTGTTGCAAAAGAATGTCTGAGCATATGCGGATGAAGCTTTCCTTCACCTGCCGCTTTTTTAATGACGCCATTCAGGATATAACGCAGCCCCCTGGCAGTAAGGGGGTCCCCCCGAAAATTCACTAACAGGTAAGGATGGGTTTTCGTTTTGGATGACATGAGTTCCGGCCTTGAATTCTGTATGTACTTAGTGAGAGCCTCTGAAGCAAAGCTGCCGATTGGAACATAACGGTCTTTTTTTCCTTTTCCATGCACAAGGACAGTGCCCATCGAAAAATCCAGATCCAGGAGTTTTATATCACAGCATTCGCTCACACGGATACCTGTGGCATAAAGAAGCTCCAGCAAAGCAGCATCTCTCAGCCCTAAAGGCGTCTTTTGATCGATTGCCTGAAACAGCTGATTCATTTCTTCTTCATACAAAAACCTTGGGAGCCTTTGTTCTTTTTTAGGAAGAGAAACAAGGGCAAAGGGATTCTCCCCTGCAAGTCCTTCACGCATTAAGAATTTGTAAAAGCTTCTTAAACAGGAGGTCTTCCGGGCAACCGTCTTTTTGGAAAGGCCTTTTTCATACATCATGGTCAAATATAGCCTGGCATCAGAATATTGTACGGATAACAAGGATTTTATACCTTGTTCATTCATGAACAAGGTATATTCACCGATGTCTCTCGTGTAATTTTCAATTGTATAGTGTGAACTGTTTTTCTCAATTTGGAGATATTCAATAAACACTTTTACACATTGATCTATTTCTGCCATGCAAACACCCCACAAAGGCTACTAAATAGTAACATAATTTAAAACGGCAGGCAAATAATTTTACAAATTTTTCATAAAGTTCTGAATTGTTTCCAATGCCCGCTGTGCATGCTGTTCATTTCGTTCTTTTTTCCCTCTGATTTTTTGTTCCAATTCAGGGAAAAGCCCGAAGTTGGCATTCATCGGCTGGAAGCTTTTTGCGTTTGTTGATGTTATATATTTTGCCATGCTTCCCATTGCGGTTTCCGCCGGAAAAACTACCGGTTCTTCACCAAGGGCCATTCTTGCAGCATTGATTCCTGCAACCAGCCCAGAAGCAGCAGATTCAACATAGCCTTCCACACCAGTCATTTGGCCAGCAAAGAATAAATCATCGCGATTGGCAAACTGGTAAGTCGGCTTAAGCACCTTAGGGGAATTTATGAACGTATTTCTGTGCATAACGCCATAACGTACGATTTCAGCATTCTCAAGTCCCGGAATAAGCTGAAGCACTTCTTTTTGCGGTCCCCATTTAAGGTGTGTCTGAAAACCGACAATATTGTAAAGTGTTCCTGCAGCATCATCCTGGCGCAATTGAACTACTGCATATGGTCTCTTCCCTGTTTTCGGGTCTTCTAACCCAACTGGTTTAAGAGGGCCGAACAGCATGGTCTTTTTGCCTCTAGAAGCCATTACCTCAATCGGCATGCAGCCTTCGAAGAATATTTCCTTTTCAAATTCCTTCAACGGTACAGTTTCTGCAGCAATCAGCGCTTCATAAAACCGGTTAAATTCTTCTTCAGTCATTGGGCAATTCAAATATGCGGCTTCCCCTTTATCGTACCGTGACTTTAAATATACCTTATTCATATCAATGCTGTCTTTTTCAAGAATCGGTGCTGCAGCATCATAAAAATATAAATACTCTTCATCCATGATTTCTGCAAGCTTTTCCGAAAGTGCTTTACTTGTTAATGGACCGCTGGCAATGATTGTCGGCCCTTGGGGTATTTCTGTCATTTCTTCATTAATTACAGTTACATTGGGATGGTTTTTTACCAGCTCCGTTACTCTTCCTGCAAATTCATGCCGGTCTACTGCAAGTGCACCGCCGGCTGGAACCGCACAGGCATCAGCAGAGGAAATAATGATAGAGTCCAGGTAACGCATTTCTTCCTTTAATACACCGACTGCATTTGTCAGAGTGTTGGCTCTCAATGAATTACTGCAGACTAATTCAGCAAATTTTTCAGTATGATGGGCAGGTGTCTGCTTTACCGGCCTCATTTCGTATAAATTAACCTTTACTCCCCTTTTGGCAAGCTGCCATGCTGCCTCGCTTCCGGCAAGTCCTGCCCCGATTACATTAACGATAGCTTCTTTCATTTTACGAACCTCCATGCAAAGATATGATAAAACAGGAACATTTACAAATTTTATATAGTTTTAGTTCAATTCAGAAAGTAAAATACATCAGCAGGCAAAGATGAATTATATAGCTTTTTTCAATACCTTGTCCACTGGATTTGTTCAATTTAGTGCCAATTATTAAAAATAACAGTTTTGCGCCTCAAATTCGCCTGTTAAAATCCAAAAATTCCAGTTTTGCCCTTTTTGTGAATCAACAAGAAAAAGGCGAGCTCTCGCTCACCTTTTTTATCAAGCCTGCGGCGATTCTTTGTAGTCACATTGCATACATTGAACCTGTACGCCTTTTTTGAGTTTTTTCTCGACAAGTGTGCCTTCGCATTTAGGACAGGATCTTGGCAGCGGCTTATCCCAGGAAATAAATTCACAGCTTGGATATCTGTCACAGCCATAAAATATCCTGCGTTTTTTGCTTTTTCTTTCAATGATATTTCCCTCGTGGCACAGCGGGCATTTCACTCCAATTTCTTTGACGATTGCCTTTGTATTCCTGCAATCAGGAAAATTGCTGCACGCCATGAATTTTCCATAGCGCCCCATTTTAAATACCATCGGATGGCCGCATTCTTCACAATCTTCGCCTGCAGGTTCATCCTTGATTTCAACCTTCTCCATTTCAGCCTCGGCTTTGGCAAGGTGTGTTTCAAAATCCCGGTAAAATTCATCAATCACTTTAATCCATTGGGTATTGCCGTCTTCGACACTATCGAATTCCTGCTCCATTTTCGCAGTGAATTCTGCATCTAATATATCAGGGAAAAATTCCAAAATCAATTCCAGGACAATTTCACCAAGCTCAGTAGGGATAAAACGTTTGTTATCCAGACTGACATATCCTCTTTTTTGAATGGTATCCAGTGTCGGAGCATAAGTGGACGGCCTGCCTATACCAAGCTCTTCCATCGTTTTAACTAGCCTTGCTTCCGTATAGCGTGGCGGCGGCTGGGTAAAATGCTGTTTTGGCTCAATGTCTTTTGAGAAGACCTTGTCTCCTTTTTTCAGATCGGGAAGCAGATTATCTTTTTCTTCTACTCCATCATCCGTGCCTTCAACATATACCTTCATAAAGCCAGGAAACTTTATCTTCGAGCCATTTGCCCTGAACCGTACTTCTTCATTCTGCAGATCTACACTCATTGTATCCATTACAGCAGGGGCCATTTGGCTTGAAACAAACCGCTCCCAGATGAGTTTATACAGCCTGAATTGATCTCTGGATAAATATTCCTTCAGCGAGGCAGGTTCTTTTAGCGTGCTTGTCGGCCTGACTGCCTCATGGGCATCCTGTGCATTACTTTGCTTATTATCCTTTTTCTGATTGCTTCCAATGAATTCAGAGCCATATGTTGTTTCGATATAGCTCCTGGATTCCTGTTTCGCTACATCAGAAATTCTGGTTGAATCTGTTCTCATATATGTAATGAGACCAACCGTTCCTTCTTTTCCAAGCTCAATTCCTTCGTAAAGCTGCTGTGCAAGCATCATCGTCTTTTTAGCACGGAAGTTCAATTTCCTTGCAGCTTCCTGCTGAAGTGAAGATGTAGTAAATGGCGAAGCAGGATTCCGTTTACGTTCCTTTTTAGATACATCTGAAACAGTAAAATCATTGCCTTTTAGCTTTTCCAGGACATTATTTACATCTTCCTCAGAATTCAGGGAAATACGTTCGCCATCAAGGCTGAAAAAGGAACCTTCAAACTGTTCTTTTCCCTTCGCAAATTCCGATTTAATCGTCCAGTATTCTTCTGGAATAAAGGCAGTGATTTCTTTTTCCCTGTCAATGATCATCCGGACTGCAACAGATTGCACGCGGCCAGCGCTTAGTCCCTTTTTTACTTTTTTCCAGAGAAGAGGGCTTATATTATATCCTACAAGACGGTCAAGAACCCTTCTCGCCTGCTGGGCATCAACAAGATTCATATTGATGGGGCGGGGTGATTTAAAGGATTCTTTAATGGCATCCTTTGTTATTTCATTGAAAACCACCCGGCAGTCCGAGTTAACATCAACATCAAGACTGTGGGCGAGATGCCAGGCAATTGCTTCACCTTCTCTGTCGGGGTCAGCTGCGAGATAGATCTTTTTCGCCTTTTTAGCAGCGGTTTTCAATTCTTTCAAAACAGGTCCTTTTCCCCGTATTGTTATATATTTAGGTTCAAATTCATGTTCAACGTCAACACCCATTTGGCTTTTCGGCAAATCCCGTATATGCCCCATGGAAGCTTTCACTTTATATTTTTTTCCAAGATATTTTTCTATGGTCTTCGCCTTGGCCGGCGACTCCACGATCACTAAGTATTCTGACATCCAAAAAGTCCTCCTCAAGAGGTAATATAAATCTTCACTATTATTAATCATAAAAATTTCATTTGTCAATGTTTCTTTATATAAAGAAAAGGATTTTACCGCTTATTGGCTTTGCGTGATCCATTTTTTCAGGCAGCTTAACTTTCATTTTTTGTAAAAAAAGTTTCTTCTATTATATAGTTTCTATCTATGCCATTGTACGGACACAGTATATTGATTTCAAGCTGCCGCAAAAGATGTGCCTGTTGCAAAACTTATAACAGTTTTATAATAATTTCAACCCTTTTAACTTATATTCCTATGATTTTTGTAAAATATTTATAATTCCCTCATTAATTAGGAGACTATGGAACGAATACAGCAGCAAAGCAATTTAAAATTCTTCTTCAATATCCGAGCTTGTCTGCACCAGCTTCGCGCCTTCTTTAATTAAAAAATTTGTACCTTCTGATTCTTTGCTGATAATATTGCCTGGAAGTGCGAAGACCTCCCTTCCCTGCTCAAGAGCACATTGTGCTGTAATCAGCGAACCGCTTTTTATCTTGGCCTCAACCACAAATACACCTCTCGACAGTCCGCTGATGATCCTGTTTCTCACCGCAAACATCCAGGGTTCAGGCCTCCTTGAAGGAGGGATTTCTGAAATCAGGGCACCTTTTTTCATAATTTCAATACCCAGGGGTATATTATTTTTCGGGTAAATGTGAAAGTGCCCTCCCCCTAATACACCGATTGTTTTCCCGTTTTCCTTTAGTGCAATCCTATGGGAAATTTCATCAATTCCTGCGGCTAAACCGCTGATAATGACAAAGTTCTTCTTCATAAGAGGCGGAAGCAGCATTTTTAAAGCCTCTGCACCGTATTGTGAAGGCTTTCTGGCTCCTACTACACCTAAACCGTTCTTACTGTTTAATAAGCAGCTGTCACCCTTTAAATAAAGAACCCATGGCGGGTCAAAAATTTGTTTAAGCAGTTCGGGATAGTCAGAATCTATAATCGTTATAGCGGAAATACCGTTATTTTCATATTGTTTCAACAGTTTTTGAATATTAATTGAATGAAGGTCACAGTAGAACTCTGTCAATTTGTTTTGGGGGAGGGGGAGGATTTGCTTCCATTCATCGTGCGTTCTGGTGAAAATAGTCTGAAGTGACGGATCGATGCTTATTATTTTTTTAATTGTTTTCCAGCCTGCACCGCGGCAATGATGCAAATGGATCAGTTTTTGATTAATATCCATGAAGGCCACTCCTTATATGGGGGATTTTTCCGGGGATAAGACCTGATATAAGATAAGACATATGAAGGCTTAATGCTTCTTCGCCAAATATGCCGCAAAAGTATGTTTGGCAGCTTTAAATGTGTAAAAATCGCCCCCCTGTTCACCGGGGGACGATTTTTACATTAATGTGTTTTGCAAGTTTCGTAGATGCCTTGTTCTTTTAATACTGAAATAAGTGTTTCACCCATTACGGATGGTGTTTCAGCCACTTTGATTCCGCATTCATTCATAACACGGATCTTTTCATCAGCCGTTCCTTTTCCGCCGGAAATGATAGCTCCCGCATGGCCCATGCGCTTGCCAGCTGGAGCAGTCCTTCCGCCGATGAATCCTACAACAGGCTTCGTCATGTTTTCTTTAACCCACTGTGCAGCTTCTTCCTCAGCTGTTCCGCCGATTTCTCCAATCATGATAACAGCATGTGTCTCAGGATCTTCATTGAAGGCTTTTAGCACGTCGATAAAATCCGTTCCATTAACAGGATCTCCGCCGATGCCTACTGCAGAAGACTGTCCTACCCCTGCCTGTGACAATTGGTGAACAGCTTCGTAAGTTAAAGTTCCAGAACGGGATACTACGCCCACATGGCCTTTGGTATGGATATACCCAGGCATTATGCCGATTTTACATTCACCCGGAGTGATGACACCCGGACAGTTTGGTCCGACCAAACGTGTTTTCTTGCCTTCCATATAGCGCTTAACTTTTACCATATCAAGAACTGGGATGTGTTCAGTTATGCATATGGCCAAATCAAGTTCCGCATCAACAGCTTCAAGGATTGCATCTGCCGCGAAAGGTGCCGGCACATAAATTACAGAAGCATTTGCGCCTGTTTGTTTCACTGCTTCAGCGACTGTGTTATAAACCGGAACGCCTTCAGCTTCTGTGCCGCCTTTGCCTGGTGTTACGCCGGCAACAATCTGTGTTCCGTATTCAAGCATTTGTTTTGTATGAAATAAAGCCGTTGAACCGGTGATGCCTTGAACAATGACTTTAGTGTCCTTATTAATAAATACGCTCATTTATTGGTTCCCCCTGACTGTTATCCTACAAGTGATACGATTTTTTGTGCACCGTCTGCCATTGATTCTGCAGCGGTGATATTCAATCCGGATTCTTTTAAAATCTGCTTTCCAAGCTCAACATTGGTGCCCTCAAGGCGCACTACAAGAGGAACTTCGAGGCCAAGCTGCTTGGCTGCTTCAACAACGCCGGTGGCAATGATGTCGCACTTCATGATTCCGCCGAAAATATTAACAAAGATTCCTTTAACATTTTTATCAGAAAGGATGATCTTAAAGGCCTCTGTCACTTTTTCTGCTGTAGCGCCGCCGCCAACATCAAGGAAGTTAGCAGGATCTCCGCTGTAATGCTTGATAATGTCCATAGTGGCCATTGCAAGGCCCGCTCCATTTACCATACATCCGATATTTCCATCAAGTGAAATATAGCTGAGGTCATATTTGGAAGCTTCAATCTCTTTTGGATCTTCTTCTTCCAAATCGCGGTACGCTATAATATCCTTATGGCGGAATAAAGCGTTGTCATCAAAGTTCAGCTTGGCATCAAGCGCCATAACATTACCGTCTCCTGTAACTACAAGCGGATTGATTTCAGCGATTGAGCAGTCTTTTTCAATAAAAGCTGTATATAATCCGGTCATGAATTTGACCGCTTTATTAATCAGTTCTTTAGGGATGTTGATATTAAAGGCAATTCTTCTTGCCTGGAAGCCGGTTAATCCGACAATTGGATCGATATATTCCTTGAAGATTTTCTCTGGCGTTTTTTCTGCCACTTCTTCAATTTCAGTTCCGCCTTCTTCGGATGCCATAAGCACAACCTGGGAAGTCGCACGGTCAAGCACAAGGCCTACGTAATATTCTTTCTTGATATCGCAGCCTTCTTCAATTAGTAAACGCTTAACTTCTTTGCCTTCAGGACCTGTTTGGTGTGTAACAAGCGTTTTCCCCAGAATTTCCTGTGCATATGTACGTGCTTCATCAAGATTCTTTGCTACCTTGACTCCGCCGGCTTTACCGCGGCCTCCCGCATGGATTTGAGCCTTAACGACAACAACATTTGTTCCTAGTTCCTGAGCTGCTTCCACTGCTTCTTCAACAGTAAATGCAACACGGCCATTGGGAACAGATACCCCGTATTGTCTGAGGATCTCTTTTCCTTGATACTCATGGATATTCATCTTTCATCCTCCTTGTCAACTAAAAAAGCATTCTTAAAATATACTGCATGTTCGTATTAAACTAGTATTTGCTTCAGCATATGCAAATAATGCTGAATTGCAAAATTAGACTGCGCTATTATTGTATAGAAAGTATAATTAGTTGTCTACTATAACCTATCAAAATATTAAAACTTGTCGAAGAAATCTTTATTGTTTGGCCAATAATATAAATGCCTGCCCTCCTCCTACAAAACGCAGCAGGGGCAGATCTTCCTCGACTACCTCCCCGATAACATTTATACAAGAATCTTCCGGAAGATCCCGTTTAGTTATCTGCAGCTCACCCTGATACCTGCCATAAAGCCGGTTATCAATGGTGATGCTTCCTTTTTTTCTCTCAGCAGGGGATACAGGCTCTATAACCAGCTTTTTTTCCGCAGCATAAGGTCTTGTATTTTGCGAACGTACTGCATCCCTGGCAGAATCTGTCCGGTTAATATGGTCAAGGGCGAGAATTTCCCTTGTTTCGGGTGTATCCGAATAAATGCGGCAGCGCAAAGGAATCTGATTCTTTTCATAAATGGAGAATTTGTTAAGAGTCTCTTCTTTAAGAGTTAAATCACCAATGAATACTTTATCAGCAAAACATTCATGTTTCAGTTCTAAGAAGGCCTCAAACGGATCAGCTCCACGGTGTTTTTCCAAGCTCGGAAGTCCTTTGAAAATTGGCCCTCTCTGTACTCCGTCTCCGGGTACGAATGCCATAACGGTAAATCCCTTCTCCTTGAGCCATTTGTTCCTGCTCGTAAAATCTTCCTTCCCAAGACCAGTTTCCGGCCTCGGATAATAGTTATGCCACGCCTCTGCCATGCTGAAATCCATGGAGCAGTCTTTTAATTCCTGATAAAGCCTATCGTCAATCGTACTGGCATTAAGGGCAATTTTCATCGTTTTTGAAAGGCGGGCTATCACTTTGGGATCTACCCCATAATCCATGCGCAAGCCGGTTATCCCCCATTCCAGAAGATCAGGCAGACTCTCATAAGTGATGTTCAAATTTTCAAGCGTGACAGGTGAGATATCGGCAATAAGCTCCATGCCGTTTTCCTTTGCCTGCCATCCCAATTCCTTAAGCAAAGCCAAATGCTGAGTGGCATCATCCTCTGGGATATGAAGCGATGTAAAAATGGAACGGAATCCAGACTGTGACATGTCTCTTATAAATTTCTCCTGAATATTCCCGCTTTGCTTTCCGAGATAAACAGATATTCCAAGCATGTAAACCATCTCCTTTTTATCCGTATGAATTGCCCCGTGCTGAAAGTACAATGATCTAAATAGCCCCAAGTATTTAAAAAGATCTATGGAGCATTTGCGGATTTCAGCAAACAAAAAGGAGAGAAAATTCTCCCCTTCTTTATCACTTAATATTTTTTGCCATGCTTTCTTTAAAGCCAAAAAGATAAGTGAAAATGAAACCGCCTAAATAAGCGATAATGATGCCGATTATATACTGCAGATATTTATCCTGAATCAGCGGTATAAGTGATAAACCAGATACCCCCATACCCACAGACGCTGTTCCTGCAAATGCCTGGAAAGCACCTCCGGCAGCACCTCCGAGACAGGCTGTCAAAAATGGTCTGCCAAGCGGAAGGGTAACTCCGTATAAAAGCGGTTCGCCTATGCCTAAGAAGCCAACCGGCAGGGCGCCCTTAATGACATTTCTGAGTTTTCTGTTTTTTGTTTTTGTAAATACAGCAATGGCTGCACCCACCTGTCCTGCTCCGGCCATGGCAAGTATTGGAAGCAGAGGAGTGGCTCCCGTGCTTGTAATGAACTCCGCATGAATCGGCGTAAGTCCCTGGTGAAGCCCGACCATAACAAGAGGAAGGAAGGTTCCTGCCAAAATTGCTCCTGCGAAGACGCCGCCAATGTCAAGAATGCCTTTTATCCCCGTTGTGATGCCTGTTGACAAATAGCCCGCCAAAGGCTGGATGGCTAAAAGTGTTAAGAATCCTACAAATAAGACCGTAATCAGCGGTGTAATAATAATGTCTACAGAATTTGGCACAATCTTTCTGATTCTTTTTTCTGTTGCGCTCATAAGCCATGCTGCGAAAATAACAGCAAATAATCCGCCCCTTCCCGGGACAAGTGCTTCATGAAACAAGGTTATTGTTGCAAGTGCAGGGTTGAAAACAAATATACCGGCAATTGCCCCGAGAGCAGGGGTGCCCCCAAACTCTTTAGCGGTATTCCAGCCTACCAGAACTCCCAGGTAGGCAAATATCCCTCCTCCCATAAAGAGAAGGAGCTGCAGAATGATATTATTTTTATCTGCTCCTGCATTCAGGCAAAAGTTAGCAATCCCGTTTATTATGCCCGATGCTACAAGAGCTGGAATAAGCGGTATAAAAATATTTCCAATCTTGCGGAGCAAATTTTTGAAAGGCGTATTATTTTTTGCTTTAATATCACTGTGTACCCTTTCTGCGGTGCCTTCATCAATTTCATCATGTTCACCAAGGCTTAAGCCTGTCAGGCTGCACATTTCTGCCGCAACTTTGTTTACTGTACCGGGACCGACTACAATTTGAAGGGTTTGGTCTTCAATTACCCCCATGACTCCTTCAATATCCTTCAGGCCTCCGATATCGGCGAGCCCATCGTTTTTAAGATCCAGCCTTAGCCTTGTCATACAATGAGCTATCCGGCTTATATTAGATTTTCCGCCAACTTTTTCAGAAATCTCCTCAGCCAGCCTCTGTTCTTTCCTCATACTTTTCCCCCCTGTCTCCCTTTTGCAGAACAAGCCTGCATCCTGTCCTTAGATATATATTCTTCATTGCCAATTTCATGTATCCGCTGTCCTGTCAGGCCGTTTAAAGCGCTTTTCGGATAAATCCCTCTGCTTCAGACAGCCTTTTTACGGCCTCGTCATATGTACAGTTTGTCAAAATCATGACAATGGCCGTTTTAACATGGCCCCCTGATTCCTTATAGTATCTTTCGGCTGTTTCATAATCAGTTTCCGCTGCCTGCATGATTATTCTTTTGGCACGCTCCACAAGCTTTTGATTTGTTGGCTGTACATCTACCATCAGATTTTTATATACCTTCCCGATGCCAATCATTGCAGCTGTGGAAATCATATTCAATATCATCTTCTGGGCTGTCCCTGCCTTCAATCTCGTCGACCCTGTCAGTATTTCACTGCCGGTATCCGCCTCTACGGCAATATCCGCATACTTTGAGATTTCTGCATTTTTATTGCAGGAAATACTGCCGGAAACTGCTCCCCTGCTCTTCGCAAATTTCAGTCCGCCTATCACATAAGGAGTCCTGCCGCTTGCTGCAATTCCGACAACAACATCGTTTGCGCTTAAAGATAATGCTGTTAAATCCATTTTTGCAAGCTCTTCTGAGTCCTCCGCTCCTTCAACAGCGGTCATGATGGCCTTTTCTCCGCCGGCAATCAGTCCATGCACCATGGAACTTACAGTGCCGAAAGTTGGCGGGCACTCAGCAGCATCCAGAATGCCGAGGCGTCCTGACGTTCCTGCTCCTAAATAAATAAGCCTTCCGCCTTTTTTTAAAGCTTCCACAGTATGCTTTACAATTCGTTCAATCTGCGGCAATTCACTGTGTATGGCCGCTGGGACCGACCTATCTTCTTCATTCATCACTTGAAGAACTTCCCTTACAGTCATTTCATCCAGATTCATCGTGTTCTCGTTGCGGTTTTCTGTGGACAGTCTTTCAAGCACCGAATCACCTCTCTCATATTGTTTGCGCTTTCATTATAACGCATCGAGAAATTATAAATCAATATTTCTATTAAAATATATGAATTATAATTTCATAAAATACATTCTGCCTTCGTTATTTTCTCTTTGACAGGATTTCCTTGGATTTATGAATGGATGGATAAATCTCTTTCCCTATTTCATGAAAAAGACTTAAATATAATGCATCAATAATGTTAAGCTGTGCCATTCTCGATGCAATGCTCCCCACTCTCTGTTCTTCCTCAACATCAGGTATGCACAGCTTGATATCAGCCATCTTATATAATGGACTCTTTCTTAACGCTGTGATGGCTGCCGTTATAACTCCCTGTTCTTTGGCATACTGTGCAAGCTCTATGCTTTCTTTTGTTTTACCGGAAGTGCTGATGATAACAAGCAAGTCACCCTGTTTCATCATGGACAGCTGTGATACAGCATAGTGAAAATCTGAAGAGGCAGTAGCATTCAGGCCTAATTTCATAAATTTGTATTGAGCATCAATGGCAGGGGGAAACGAACCTCCCACACCAAAAAAAGCAATTTTATTTGCGGATTTCAAATGTGATGCCGCCTGTTCAAACTCTCTTTTATCCAGTGTATGGGTGGATAATTCTATAGCACTTTTATTAAGGTAGGTCACCTTCTGAAACAGGCTGAGAGGGGTGTCCTCTGTTTCAAACAAGGCAAAATGATTGATATTTTCGTCCCCTATTGTATTCTCTTTTGCCAGCATAATCTTCAGCATTTTGAAATTTCCCGCACCTATCGTTTTGCAGAACCTAACGACGCTGGCCTCGCTTGAATCGCTTTGTTTCGCCAATTCTCTGGTGGTCATGGTTGGTATAAAACCTGGATGATCCAGAATATATCCCGCTACTTTTCCTTCTGCATCAGTAAACAGCGAGAGATTTTTCCTGATTTTTGCAAGAATACTAATTTCATTCATTATACTGTTCTCCTTTTTGTATTCAGCAATCTATTCATATTGTATCACTTGGGTTCATTTATAGTGCATGAAAAAAAGCACCCTGTTAAGAGTGACTTTTCATCTGTGTATCAATTTTATAAATAAAAGCAAATACTTCAGCTACAGCCTGATAGAGTTCTTCTGGTATTGCGGTATTGATATCCAGCTTCCCCAGCAGTTCGACCAATGAAGGATCTTCCTGAACAGGAATATTGAATTCCTTTGCCTTTTCAAAAATATTCTCCGCGGTCTTTCCCTTGCCCTTTGCCACAATGACAGGAGCGCTGTTTATTTCCGTATCATATTTCAGCGCGATTGCTTCTTTTCTTTTTTCCTTGGTCATACCCGCAAATCCAATCCTTTATATGGTATTTTCGCACCCTGCCCGAATGAATTGATGCCGGGACCTTGTTCGCTATTGCTCCATGCTGAAAACTTAATAGCGGATAACTGATAGTTCAGGTTTTCTATTTTTCCTTTAAGCAGAGAAATAAATGCCCCTGAAAGCTGTTCAATTTCCCGATGCTGTTCGTTCATAACCGTGATTTTTATTACCCGGTTCTGGACTTTCATGTCGATAACCGTTTCCTTAAGCTGCTGTAAATCCAGGTAAAACAAGATTCTGCAATAATCCGGGTCAATGCTTCCATCTTCTTTTTTGCGTCCGCTCCATTGAATGCTCACATCTGTCTGGAAACCAGGAAGGGCAACTGGAAGCTGCATGTACACATTTTGAAGCGGCCCGTTTTCCTGTGACAATATTTGCTGTGCTGTGATTTTATTTATCAATAGAGCTGCCGTATCCTTCACATCTTTTGGATGATCTTCCGTTACCAGCTGTAAAAGCAAAGATTTCAGCGAAAGAGGATGGTCCCTGAAGGGTTGCCTGCCCGTTTCTTCAGGCTGTCCTATAAAATGTTCATGATTCAGCCCAAGCAGCTTTGCGGCGTCCTTCAAAAACCTTGGTGCAGAAACGTGAGAACTATCAATTTCAGATAATGCGTTTTCCGCCAGGCTGCCTAGTAACAGCAGCTCATTCTTCGGAAGAATATTATCTGCAGGATTTCCATTCATGGCCTTCATCAGCAAGTTTGCTGCCTTCTCAGCTGCCCCTTCTGCTGAGTTTGCGTTCAAAAGCGACAAAAGCAAGGTGCCTTTATCCGGAAATCCCTTTAGTAAGGGCTCATTTTTCTCCAGCAGGTTTTGGACAGCCTGCAGCAGTTTCCTCGGCAGCCCGCCAGTTTCCATATCCGCATTCACCAAGTTTACCGGAATCGCATGATCAGCAGTAATCTCTTCTCCATTTGCTGCTGCTCCTGCATCAAAAGCTGAATTCACTAAGCTGATGAGCCTGTCTAATACGGGTTTTAATGCTTCCTGGTTCCCGGCATTTACTGATTTTGCCCGGGTCAGCATGTTTTGGGCCTCTTTCAAGAAAGGCAAGATCCCGGCTGATTCAGCTTGCGCCTGAAGCTTGGGATTCCTAAACAAATCCCCAATCACTTCAGGCTCCGATTTATCTGCAGATATCAGCCCGGTTTTTTGCAGAATAGAAAATGCGGCTTTATTGTCATCCTCTGATGATAGGGGGTCCATCCAGCTTGCGATAATTGAAGGGAGCGGATCTTTCATCAGGCGCTCTTTGGCAGTGTACATCATTGAAATAATTAAAGAGCGCGTCTTTAAAGACGTTTCAGTATGGCTTCCTTCCAGCTGTTTTAAAAGTCCGCTTAGTACTCTATGAATCGGCTCTCCCTTGCTGTGGGCTAACAGAGCCTGAAATACGTCTTTCACAAAAGGAAGTCCCGAAGTATGCATCGTTTTTATTGCCATAAATGCTTCGCCTTCATTTTCCGCAGTTTTCATCCAGCTTAAAATTTGCTCAAAAGAATCCTTTGTAACAGGAAGCTGATTTTTGAGCATAAACCCTGCAAGATCCATTGATTCCCTGCTTGCCGGAGAGGACAAAAGTTTCAATAGCTGTTCAGCCGAGCCATTGCTCCCTCCTGCTGAATTGGATGTACCCGTATCTATTAGCTTTAGATGTACCATGCCCTGATCAGGCTGCACCTGCAGTAAATAGCTGCTGCCGGCCTTCAGCGGTACATCAAGTGAGGCAATGATCTTCTGTGATCCAATTTGCACTTCTGCCGTTTGGTTCGGAAAAATCTTATTCACCTTTCCCAAGAAAATCTGCCCGCTCTTAAACCCAGGCTTCTGTTCTGGAGTATTTGGCAAAATCGTTTTCATAGATATAAAGGCTGGCTTCATTATCCTATCACCTTTTTACAGTTTTTTCGGCTATCTCCTTTACTGGTGCAAAGCTTCTGCGATGCCATGGGGTCAGGCCATATTTATGCAAGGCTTCTAAATGTCTCTTGGTTCCATAGCCCATATGCTGTTCAAATCCATATTGAGGGAATTTCATGCTATATTGCTTCATCAGCTTATCCCTGGTTACCTTTGCAATAACCGAGGCGGCTGCAATTGAAATGCTTTTCGAGTCTCCTTTTATAATAGAAAACTGCGGAATATCAATCTCCAGTTCCATCGCATCTATTAGCAGATGATCAGGAGCAGAGGATAAATTCAAGATCGCTTCATTCATTGCTTTCTTTGATGCCTGGTAAATATTCAAGGAGTCGATTTCATGACTATGTATTATTCCTACACCGATTGACTCGGCTTCACGTTGTATAACAGTAAAAAATTCCTCGCGTTTTGCTTCAGAGAGTTTTTTGGAATCATTCAATCCTGCCAGATAAAAATCAGGTTTAAGAATAACAGCACAAGCGACGACCGGCCCGCAAAGAGGGCCTCTTCCTGCTTCATCAATTCCGCAGAGTGCCGAGAAGCCTTCCTTCTTCAATGCTTGTTCATAAGTAGACATACTTTGGAACAATTCTTTTTCTTCTTTCAGCTTTGTCAGCTGTTTATCCCATTTTTTTATTAAATCTTTTACGCCTTTTCTTTCATCAAGTCTGCATTCAGCAAGAAAGGCATCTTTTGGATTATGAATGCTTTTTAATTTGTCAGCTATTTCCTTCATTTTTAATGCTGCTGTCAATTTCATCACCTATCATTTTAATTATCGGCCAAGTCTTTCTTATTTTCAGTTTTTCATAGAAAACAGCCGGCAGATACTATGCTAAACTCAAAAAAAAACGGGGTTTTAGAAATAATGATACAGTACTCATTATCTAAATCCCGTTATTTTTATACTCATTCTTCTTCTGTCTGCAAATCTGAAGGTTTTTCGAGAGTCAGCGGCCCCATTTTTTCAGAACGGATTTCTCTAACAATCAGTTCTGCTGTTTTGTCATAATCAACCATTCCGCCTCCTGATAAGCAGCCCCGGAATGTTCCAATGGCATCAAACAGCTCGACAGGTTCTTCTGGCAGGGCTTCGAGGTTGTAGCGGCTTTTCAAACGTTCAGGATATTCTTTCTCCAGAAAGCGCAATCCATATAGTGAAATTTCATGAAGATTTAAAAGGGTATCTTTAATAGCCCCTGTTAAAGCAAGCTTCAAGCCCACTTCCTGATCCTCAAATTTCGGCCATAATATCCCTGGTGTGTCCAGCAATTCAAGCTCTTTTCCAAACTTGATCCACTGCTGTGCTTTCGTCACTCCCGGAACGTTTCCTGTCCTGGCAATATTTTTTTTTGCAAGCCGGTTTATTAGTGTCGATTTTCCCGCATTCGGAATCCCCACAATCATGGCTCTTATTGCCCTTGGCTTTATTCCTTTTGCCTTCATCCTGTCATATTTCGCTTTCAAAAGTTCCTTTGATACAGCAGTAATTTGAGCTAAACCGCTTCCTGACTGAGAATTAATTGCGAGCGCAGTTACTCCCTGCTCCCTGTAATAATCCAGCCATTGTCTGGTTTTTGCCTGATCTGCCATATCTGATTTGTTTAACAGGATAAGTCTTGGTTTATGCTGGATTATTTCATCTATCATCGGATTTCTTGAAGAAGCCGGAATTCTGGCATCCACCAGCTCATATACAATATCAATAAGTTTAAGTTTTTCCGTTACTTCTCTTCTCGCTTTGGCCATATGGCCCGGGAACCACTGTATTGTCAACTGGATCCACCTCTCTTGCTATTTTTTCAGCTAAATCGTTTTAAAACCCTAAAACGATAACGCCTCTATACTATAACTTGGATAGTTGTTCGAAGGGCTTACATTACTGTTTCATCAATTGCTTCTTATCTTGTTCCAGAAAAACCACTTTATACGTGTTTCAGATATATTCAGCCATTCAAGATAGCCTGCTGTTCATGATGCCTTGAATGATATGTATTCCTCATTAAAAAAAGGAGCCTGCAAAACAAGCTCCTTTTAACTCTTTTAGTTTAGGCAATCATTGATATCTTAGCGGCGAATCTCTTTAATACGAGCTTTTTTACCGCGGAGCTCACGAAGATAGTATAGTTTAGCACGGCGTACTTTACCATGGCGAATCACTTCTAGGTTAGCGATTTTTGGTGTGTGTACAGGGAATGCACGCTCAACTCCGACACCGTAAGAAACCTTACGTACTGTGAAAGTTTCGCTGACTCCGCCGCCGCGGCGTTTGATTACAACACCTTCGAATAACTGGATACGTTCGCGAGTTCCTTCAATAACCTTAACGTGTACACGTACAGTGTCACCAGGACGGAATTCTGGAAGATCAGTGCGAAGCTGTTCTTTTGTGATTTCTTGAATAATGTTTTGCATATTTTTTGCTCCTCCCAAAATGCTCTTGCCAATCCATTAATGATTGCAGCGGAACATCGTTATTAGACTTAGGCATCTTGCCAAGTCACGAAACTTATCATAACATACTGCAGAGCCTGTTGCAATAGCTATTCTTCCTCGCCTTGAATTTCCTTCAGCAGTTTTCGCTCTGAATCATTCAATGGGTATCTTTCAAGCAAGTCAGGCCTTCTATTATAGGTTCTTCTCAACGATTCCTTCAGGCGCCATTCTTCTATTTTTTTATGATTGCCTGATGTCAGTGTTTCAGGAACAATCATACCGCGGAAATCAGCCGGCCGTGTATAATGCGGATGTTCCAGCAATCCAGATGAATAAGAGTCTTTAACAGGAGAATCCTCGTTGCCCAGTACCCCAGGCAGAAGGCGGACGACACTGTCTATTATCACCATCGCACCCAGTTCGCCGCCGGTAAGCACATAATCGCCGATTGAGATTTCATCTGTGACCAGATGCTCCCTTATCCGTTCATCATATCCTTCATAATGGCCGCATACCAGGATTAGATGTTCTTCTTTCGCAAGCTCCTCCGCCTTTGTTTGAGTGTAGCGCTCTCCCTGGGGGCATAAAAGGACCACCCTGGGCTTTTTGCCAGCCTGGCTAGTCAAAGCATCGACAGCATCAAAGATCGGCTGAGGCTTCAGCACCATCCCTGCTCCGCCGCCGTAAGGGTAATCATCAACTGTATGATGCTTATTGTCTGCAAAATCCCTGAAGTTTGTAACATGATAGCTTACGGCATTTTTCTCTGCAGCCTTTTTTAAGATAGAAGAGTGCAGGACACCTGAGAACATTTCTGGAAAAATGGAAAGTACATCAATTTTCATCAGTCCAAAAGCCCTTCCATTGGTGTAATGACTATTTTTTGATTAGCAATATCCACTTCTTTAACAATCTGCGGGATATAAGGAATCAAGACATCTTTTCCCGTCTTAGGTTTGATAACCCACACATCATTTGCTCCCGGAGTCAATATTTCTGTTATTTTCCCGATTTCTTCGCCAGTATCTGTGAACACCTCACAGCCGATGATTTCATGAAAGTAAAACTCCCCTTCTTCCAATGTGCCCAGCTGTGACTCTGGAACTTTAAGGATTCCGCCTTTAAAGGATTCTACCTGATTCACGTTGCTGTATCCTTCAAAGGTTAATAAATCAAAGTTTTTATGAACCCGGTGATGCTCGATGGTTAATGGGATTGGCTCACTTTTATTATCCATGTATAAATAAAGGATGTTGCCTTTTTGATAGCGCTCTTCGGAAAAGTCAGTCTTGGAAATAACACGTATTTCTCCTCTGATGCCGTGAGTATTCACGATTTTCCCTACATTAAACATTTTTTCCATGTCTTCACCTCTAACGTATTTCTGAGACTACTCCGTCTTTGACGACAATCGTTTTTGTCCCAATTGTTTCTTCCCAATCTGCACCTATTTCTACTTCTATAATGCTTTGGACTTCTCTCTCCTTCAGCTCGCTTCCAATCGGGAGGATATCCAATTGTTCAATTTGAAATTCGACCAGCTTTATTTTTTCCTGGCGCTGATTAATTTCCTTTTCAAAATGAGTACGAAGGGTTGCAGGCTGGATCGGCCTTGTTTTTTCAAGTTTCTTTAATTCAAACCGCAGCTGCTCAGCTTCTTTCTGGAGCTGCAGCCTTTTTGTTTTATACTTTTCAAGGAGCTTGTTCTTGCTGGACTCTGTTAAAACCTGATTGACAATCACATTTTGGAGAATTTTCACTCCAGCGCCTCCTTTAATGGTATTTTTCAGCATCGGCAACAAGGGTATGTATTATATATTTGGAAAGCCAGTCCTCATATTAGGACCTGATTTTGCAGCAGCTGGCAAAGCAGTTTGTTTTATCCATTTAAAAATATGCAGACGGCTTATTGGAAGAGTTTAGATGTGAATAATTTATATCAGAGAGAGTTCTTTTGGCCGTTTACCATTTGCCTTTAATACATGAATCAGGCAAGCCTGTCCTTCATGTATGCTTCCTTGCTGTACGGGGATACAGACTGTTACGCTGCCTGCTTGCATGGAGGAAAAGAAGATTTATATAGCGAAAAAAGGAAGGGTGTAAGCCCTCCCTTATTCGGAAATCTCCAAATAGATTTTCTTATGCTGTGAAGATCCTGCTGCATATACCACAGTCCGAATCGCCTTTGCAACGCGCCCCTGTTTCCCGATAACCTTGCCCATATCCTCTTTGTTTACAAAAAGAGTATACACGACACGGTCTTCTTCTTCCCGTGAAGTAATGTTTACTTCATCAGGATAATCTACGAGAGCAGAAACAATCGTTTCAATTAATTCTTTCATGAATTAAAACCTTTTACTTGCTGTTTTTTGCATTGTGGAATTTTTCCATAATGCCTTGGTTAGAGAAAAGGTTGCGGACTGTATCAGATGGTTTTGCTCCATCTTGCATCCATTTAAGAGCAAGCTCTTCATTGATTTCAACCTTTGCCGGCTGAGCTACAGGATTGTAAGTTCCTACAACCTCGATGTAACGGCCGTCACGCGGTGAACGAGAATCTGCAACTACGATACGATAGAAAGGAGTCTTTTTTGCTCCCATACGTTTTAAACGAATTTTTACTGCCATTTTAAATAAGCACCTCCGAATAGTTTCACACAAGATAGTATAATATCAAATGTATGGTATGTTTGTAAAGGTTTTTTTCTTAACAGTCATAAAATACCTTAGCGGCCGGCCTAAAAGAGGCCAATCTGCCAGTCCAAAGTCCCAAAATAAGACTTAGAAATCCTTTACATGAACGGGAATTTAAAACCTTTTTTCTTCCCTTTTTGCATGTTTGTAACTTGTTTCATCATTTTTTTCATTTCTTCAAATTGCTTTAAGAGGCGGTTTACTTCCTGAATGCTTGTGCCGCTTCCTTTTGCAATCCGTTTTTTGCGCCCTGCATTGATAATCTCAGGATGCTCTTTTTCATTTTTGTTCATTGAGCGGATAATTGCCTCAACATGGCCGATCTGTTTTTCGTCAATGTTCAGATTATCCATGCCCTTAATCTTATTCGCACCAGGAAGCATCTTAATCAGGTCATCTAATGGTCCCATGTTGCGGACCTGGCCCAGCTGCTCCAGGAAGTCATCAAAAGAAAATGTTGCTGTCCTCATTTTTTTCTCGAGTTCTTTTGCTTTTTCTTCATCAACGTTTGCCTGGGCTTTTTCAATTAAGGATAGCACATCACCCATCCCGAGAATCCTTGAAGCCATTCTATCAGGGTGGAATGCTTCAAGCGCATCCAGCTTTTCGCCCATACCCACAAATTTAATGGGAGTATTGGTGACAGCACGGATGGACAGTGCAGCTCCGCCGCGAGTGTCTCCATCAAGTTTTGTCAGTACCACGCCAGTCAGGCCAAGCTGTTCATTGAAGCTTTGGGCAACATTGACAGCATCCTGCCCTGTCATGGCATCTACTACAAGAAAAATTTCATCAGGTTTTGAAAGCTCTTTAATATCTTTCAATTCATCCATGAGCTTTTCATCCACATGCAAGCGTCCTGCAGTATCAATCAGAACATAGTCATGATGCTCTTCCTTTGCCTTTTGGATGGCTTGTTTCGCAATTTCCACTGGACTTACTTGATCACCAAGAGAAAATACAGGCATACTCAATTGTTTTCCCAGCGTTTCAAGCTGCTTAATCGCCGCAGGACGATAAATATCCGCTGCAACAAGCAATGGCTTACGGTTGTGTTTTTTCCTGAGAAGATTTGCAAGCTTTCCGGTTGTTGTGGTTTTTCCGGCACCCTGGAGGCCTACCATCATAATGACAGTCGGCGGCCGGCTGGACGCAGCAATTTTGCTCTGCTCCCCACCCATTAGCTCTGACAGTTCTTCCTGAACAACCTTAATTACCTGTTGACCGGGGGTTAAGCTTTTTAGCACTTCCTGACCTACTGCACGTTCACTGACGCGCTTCACAAAATCCTTCACGACTTTAAAGTTAACATCCGCTTCAAGAAGCGCCAGACGCACTTCACGCATCATTTCTTTTACGTCAGCTTCGTTCACTTTACCTTTTCCGCGGATTTTTTGCATGGTGCTTTGCAGTCGGTCGGCCAATCCTTCAAATG
The DNA here is from genome assembly GCF_001866725.1 of Bacillus sp. MUM 13. Taxonomy (NCBI): domain Bacteria; kingdom Bacillati; phylum Bacillota; class Bacilli; order Caryophanales; family Bacillaceae; genus Bacillus; species Bacillus sp. MUM 13. The sequence continues at coordinate 111,168 of NZ_MLYQ01000001.1, read as the reverse complement.
CCAATATTGCCGCCTCCTAATCTAACTTCTCAAGCTTTGAGAGTGCAGATAAAAGATCATCTTTTGAAAAGGAATCCTTTTCAGCCGAAGCCTTCAGTTCAGCAATCCACTCGTTCAGCTCTTGAAATTTTTGGAATAACAACAGCTTTGCTTCATATTCCTCAAGCATTGCCTCTGTTCTTTTTATATTATCATAAACTGCCTGTCTGCTGATTTCGTATTCTTCGGCAATTTCGCCAAGAGAGTAATCATCCAGATAGTAGAGGGACATATAGCTCTTTTGTTTTTCTGTTAACAACGATTGATAAAAATCAAACAGGTAATTTACACGCGTTGTTTTTTCGAGCATTTGCAGACCCTCCCAGCTGTTAAGTGAAAACACTTTACAAGAATATAGTGTACATTGTTCAAATAGCTCTGTCAAGGGTGAACATTTCTGTCTCATGAAAGAAGTTTTAATAGTCCTTTATTTTAATTTCCCTGTCCGTTCCAGGATGCATGCTAGAACAAATCGTATGCCGGACAGCCGGAACTTGCAGTCATAGAATCAGCAGGCTGCGAGAAGGAAAATACTTATCATTTACATAAAGAAAACCGGAAGGCGGGCTCCTTCCGGTTTTCTTCGGCTGCTATTCTTCTTCGTCAATTAAATTCGAGAATAGTCCATACACATATTTTTCAGCATCAAATGGCTGCAGGTCATCCATGCCTTCACCAAGTCCAACGAATTTAACAGGTATGGAAAGTTCTTTCCGGATGGCAAGGACAATTCCACCCTTTGCAGTCCCGTCAAGCTTTGTCAGCACTATCCCAGATACATTTGTGGCTTCTTTAAAGGTTTTTGCCTGTACTAAAGCATTTTGGCCGGTTGTTGCATCTAAAACAAGCAGCACTTCATGCGGAGCTCCAGGCACTTCCCTTTCAATGACACGCTTGACCTTTTCAAGCTCATTCATTAAATTAACTTTGTTTTGAAGCCGGCCAGCTGTATCACAAATCAAAATATCTGCCTTGCGGGCCTTTGCCGATCTTATGGCATCAAACATGACAGCAGCAGGATCAGAGCCTTCGCCTTGTTTAATCACTTCAACTCCAGACCGTTCTCCCCAGACTTCAAGCTGTTCGATGGCCCCCGCACGGAATGTATCACCGGCTGCAAGCAGGACAGATTTACCTTCTTCCTTGAATTTATGTGCCATTTTCCCGATTGTCGTAGTCTTCCCTACACCATTGACACCCACAAACAAAATGACAGTTAATTCATTTTCCTTGATGTTCAGTGAGGATGAAACCGGCTCATCACCTTGGTAAATGGAAACAAGCTTTTCAGAAATAACCGACTGTACTTCTTTGGTATCAGAAATGTTCTTGCGTTTAACTTCCATTTTCAGCTCATCAATCAATTCCATGACAGTATCAAAGCCAACATCTGCACTGATCAGAATTTCTTCGAGCTCTTCAAAGAATTCTTCATCCACTTTTCTGTAGCGGGCTACAAGGTCATTCACTCTTCCAGTGAATGAATCTCTGGTTTTTGTCAGACCCTGCTTAAACTTGTCAGATACAGAGTCAGTCTGATTCGTAAATTTTTCTTTCAGTTTTTTAAAAAAACTCATTTAAACACTTCCTTTTTGAAATGGTCATTTGCATGGTTTAAAAAGGTGCGTATTCCTCTGTCTCTTCCATACGTACAGATACAAGCTTGGATACGCCAGATTCCTGCATGGTAATTCCATAAAGGACATCCGCTTCTTCCATTGTGCCTTTTCGATGGGTAATTACAATAAATTGCGTATCGCTGCTGAATTGCTTCAGATATTGGCTAAACCTAATTACATTGGCTTCATCCAGTGCAGCTTCCACTTCATCGAGAATACAGAAAGGAACAGGGCGGACTTTTAGAATGGAAAAGAGCAGGGCAATGGCCGTCAATGCCCTTTCGCCTCCTGACAGCAATCCAAGATTCTGCAGTTTTTTCCCAGGAGGCTGCGCAATGATGTCTACCCCTGTCTTAAGCAGGTCGCTTGGGTCTGTCAGCTTAAGCTCCGCTTTCCCTCCTCCGAATAACGCTTTAAAAACGTGTTCGAATTCTGATCGAATTGCAAAAAATGTATCAGCAAAACGCCGTTTCATTTCATCGTCCATTTCTTCAATCACCTGGAATAACGTATCTTTTGCCTGTTGAAGATCATCTTTTTGAGCGACTAAAAATTGGTGCCTTTCTGATACTCTCTCATATTCCTCGATGGCTCCAAGATTCACAGTGCCCAATTCCTCGATGCTAAGCTTAATTAATTTCACCTGTTTTCTTGCATCATCAGGAGCTATGGCAAGCGGATATTTTTCCTTGGCAGCCTCAAATGCAATAAAGTACTCTTCACTTAACTGGTTTAAGAGATTTTCGAGTTCAACATCCAGCCTATTAAGTTTGACTTCCTCATCCTTCACCACTTCAGCCATACCCTTATGCAGCCTTTTTAATTCTCTGGTTTCAAGCTCGATATCATCAAGAAATTCCTGCCGGCTTTTTCGCTCTTCCTTTATTGATGTGATATGCACAAGTGTTTCATTCTTCGTCTGCAGGCATTTCTTAGCTGACTCCTCTAATTTTTCCGCACCGCTTGAACTGTCAGTCATGGCGTTTGCCAGCAGGGATAAATCCTCTTTATATTCAAGTGTTTTTTCTGTTATTTCAGCAAGTTCATGCTGGATACGGCTGTATTTTTCATGCTGATGCTGCAGCTGCTCCTTCTTGGATGCCAGCTTCACTTTCAGTTCACTTGTCTCTTCTGCCAGGCTTTCTTTTGTTTCCTGCTGTATTTTCTTTTTTTCTGTCAACTCGGCAATTTTTAAGTCGAGTCTCTGAATTTCAGCTCCGGAGCTCTTGAGCAATTCCTCAAGTTCATCAAGCCGCAAAGCTTTTTCATGATGGTCCTCATCTGCCGCTTTTTTATCAAGGTCATAGAGATGTAGTCTTTCATTGATATTCTTTTCAAGCAGCTCGACTTCCCGCATCTGGCCATTCAATGACTGTTCCTCAAGACGCAGCTGTTCCCCTTCTGCTCGAATGCCATTAATTTTCGTTTCCAATAAAGCAACATCCGATTTAAGCTGCCTAACATGCTGTTCAAGCTTATTTGTTTTCTCTTCCATTCCGGAAAGCTTGTTTTTAAGCTCTTCAAGTTCTGCTTTTCTGGAAAGAAGTGAAGATGTTTTCTGTTTAAGGGCTCCTCCCGTCATGGAACCGCCCGGGTTAACAATATCACCGTCTGTAGTCACAAATCGATATTTATGGCCAACGAGCTTCGCTAATTCATTCGCACCTTTTAAATCACTTGCGATAATTACAGAGCCAAGAAGGTTAGCAGCGATTGCCTGGTACTGTTTTTCATAAGAAATTAATTCTGCGGCCGTCCCCATAAAGGAAGGATGGCCCTTCATTAGATTATATTGTGATGATGGCACTTCCCTCGGTTTAATAACAGAAAGAGGCATGAATGTTGCCCGTCCATACGAATTTTTCTTCAGGAATGTGATTGCTTGCCTTGCATGCACTTCGTTTTCGACAACAATATGCTGCATAGCCCCGCCAAGCGCCGTTTCAATTGCCAGCTGATATTCCTTTGGAACGGTAATCAGCTCCGCAACAGCTCCCTTAATTCCTTGCAGAGTATGCTTTCCTGCTTTCAGAACTTCTTTAACACCTTGAAAGAAGCCCGCATAATCATCTTCCATTTCCTCAAGCAGTTCTTTTCTTGATCTGGATTGCTGCAGATATTGATATGCCTGGTAGAGGGTGGTTTCCTGCTTTTGATAAGCCGCTTTAGCTCCTTCAAGCTTTCTTTGGCCATCTCTGAATATATGTACATGCTCTTCGATTTTTTTTACAGTTTCGGATCGGGAGGCACTTAGAAGAGATTTTTTTTCTTCAATGGCAGATCTTTCTTCAAGAAATTTTGCATTGTTTTCATCAAGGAGACTGCCTCTTTGAATCCCCTTTGATATTTGCTGTTCGAGATACTGCTTTTCATTTTTTGCAGAGGCCTGTTTATTCAGCCAGTCGATGTAATCGCTCTTCAGCATTTCAATGGTTTCTTCAATATTAGCATTAAAAAGACTAAGGTCATTTTGCATAACCCGAAGCCTGCCTTGGAGCTCCTGTACTTCACGTTCGAGAACCTGCAGTGCTGCACCTTCACGCTTTTTCTCATCATTTAATAAAGTAATCTTCCGGCTTCCCTCTTCAATGGACTTTTCAAGCTGTCCTTTGTTTTGGAAGGCGTTCTTTTTGCGTTCCTTTAATACCTCTTTCCGGCCTTCAAGCTTTTCCAGTTCTTCACTAGCAGCAAGCAAAACACCTTGGTAATGATCACTTGATGCATCAAGTTCTAAAATTTTGCCGCGGATTTCTTCAATCATTTTTTCTTTTTTAGAAAGCTCCGCTGACATTTTCCCTTCAGATTCGCTATGTTCAGCAAAATCCTTAGAAAGCTTTTCCCACTTTTGATGCAAACTTTCTATTTCATAAACGGTTAACGCAATTTCAATTTTTTCAAGCTCTGACTTTTTTTCCAGATATTCCTTCGCGAGAGAGGATTGGATTTTTAAAGGCTCCACTTGGCTTTCCAATTCAAATAAAATATCATTTACGCGGTTTAGGTTCTCCTGGGTTTCTGAGAGTTTATTCTCCGCTTTTCTTTTTCTGGTTTTATATTTCAGCACACCTGCAGCTTCCTCGAAGATCACTCTTCTTTCTTCTGCCTTGCTGCTTAGAATTTCTTCAACTTTTCCCTGGCTGATAATTGAAAATGCTTCCCTTCCCAGACCTGAATCCATGAATAAATCGATAATATCCTTCAGGCGGCAAGGCTGTTTGTTGATCAGGAATTCACTTTCTCCTGACCGATATACTCTTCTCGTGACACTGACTTCCTGGAAATCAATCGGCAGGGAATTCGTCTCGTTATCCAACGTGAGAGTAACTTCAGCAAAGTTCAGTGCTTTTCTTGAGTCGCTGCCCGCAAAAATAATATCTTCCATTTTTACTCCGCGGAGAGACCTTGCGGATTGTTCGCCCAATACCCAGCGTATGCTATCTGTGATATTGCTTTTTCCGCTTCCGTTTGGCCCGACTACAGCTGTAACTCCCTGGACAAATTCCACGGCAATTCTTTCTGCAAACGATTTAAATCCGACAATATCCAGCCGTTTGAGGAACATGGTTTTTCCCCCTCTATGTTCAACCTGCGATGTTGATCATTTCTATAGTTTTTCTTTAAGTATTTTTAAAGCCAATTGTGCTGCCTGCTGTTCTGCTTCTTTCTTGGAACGGCCGATTCCCGCCCCTAATTCTTCACCATTTAATCTCACCTGGGAAACAAACTCCCTATTATGGGCAGGGCCTTTTTCCTGTGAAATTCTGTACTCCAGAATTCCGCTGCCATCTCTTTGGACCAGCTCCTGCAATTGGCTTTTATAATCCATCACATGAGAAAAAGCACCCTCGTCAATCTTAGGAAACACGACTCTTTCTAAAAACACAAGAACGGAATCCAGACCTAAATCCAGAAATAATGCACCTACGAACGCTTCAAATACATCGGCAAGAAGCGCAGGCCGTTCTCTTCCCCCTGTCATTTCTTCACCTTTGCCAAGAAGGACAAGGTCTCCAAATGATAGCTGCGTTGCAAAATCAACAAGAGATGGCTCACAAACAATCGCTGCACGCAACTTGGTAAGTTCCCCCTCGCTCATCAGCGGGTATTTTTTAAAAAGGTACTTGGATATGGTCAGTTCCAATACGGCGTCTCCTAAAAATTCAAGCCTCTCATTGTCTTCATAAGGCTTGCGGCGATGCTCATTCACATAAGATGAATGTGTAAACGCTTGTTTCAGCAATTTTTCATCATGAAAATGAAAGCCTGAGCTCTGCTGAAATTGTTTGAACTTATTTTCCTTGATTGATGGCTTACGTTCATTTGCATTCTTTCTCATGTAACCAATCCTCCACTAAAGCTCAAAAATCACTTGCATATTGCGGCAACATGGCAAAGCCGGCACCGCTGTATGTTACTATCATACATTAATTCTTTACATAAGAGAAAGCCCCGTTATAAAACGGAGCTTTCTGCCAAGAGATCATTTAATTACATAGTGCTTTTTATGTAATTCACAGCATCTCCAACTGTGACAATTTTCTCTGCATCTTCATCGGAAATTTCCATGCCGAATTCATCTTCAAGCTCCATGACCAATTCCACTACATCAAGGGAGTCAGCACCAAGATCTTCTTTGAATGAAGCTTCAAGTTTCACTTCTGCTTCTTCAACATTTAAACGATCGATAACGATCTTTTTAACGCGTTCTACTACATCTGCCACTGCATTCACCTCCCCTCAAGCCATTATAGAGTATTTTAGCTAAATAATAAATCCTTTATTTTAAGAAAAGCATTTGCTTAGCCATTCGGACCACTCAAAATGGGAAAAATCAGGTTACATAACCATTCCGCCATCAACATGCAAAGTCTGGCCTGTCATGTATCCGCTGGCATCAGAAGCAAGAAAAGCAGTCACTGCCGCAACATCCTTGGGATCGCCAAAACGCGACAGCGGGATTTGCGCCAGCATTGAATTTTTCACTTCTTCTGTCAGCTTATCCGTCATATCCGTTGATATAAAGCCTGGCGCTACAGCATTTACTGTTATTCCGCGCGACGCCAGTTCCTTGGCAGCAGACTTCGTCAGTCCTATTACACCTGCTTTAGCCGCTACATAGTTAGCTTGTCCGGGATTTCCGCTGACACCCACAATGGATGCAATATTGATGATCCGGCCGCTGCGCTGCTTCATCATCTGGCGCGTAACAGCTTTTGTACAAAGGAAAACACCTTTTAAATTCGTGTTAATCACATCGTCCCATTCTGTTTCCTTCATTCTCATCAATAAGTTGTCGCGTGTAATTCCTGCATTATTAATCAGGATATCCAATGATCCAAAGCTGTCAATCACATGTTTAGTCATACTAGTAACAGCATTAGCATCTGCTACATCGCACTGAACGGAAAATGCCTGCCTGCCCAATGACCGGATCTCTTCGACAACTTCATTTGCTTTGGCTTCGCTTCCGGCAAAATTCACTGCAACATCCGCTCCCTGCCTGGCCATTTCAAGGGCGATTTCACGGCCTATGCCTCTTGACGCTCCAGTAACAAGTACTTTTTTTCCTTCAAGCAACATATTAATTCCCCCTCAAAGCCTGTAGAGTGTTTTGCAGGCTTTCCTGATCGGATACCGAGTAAACGGAAGCCTTCCTGTCAATTTTCTTAATAAGTCCGCTTAATACTTTCCCTGGCCCGACTTCAACAAATGTATCAACACCCAGTGAAAGAAGGGTGTTTACACTATCTTCCCAGAGGACCGGGGAATATAGCTGTTCAATGAGTTTTTCTTTTATTTCTTCAGGTTTATGTATTGGCTGTGCGGTAACATTTGAGATGACCGGAACTGCTGCATCATGGACAGAAATTGAATCCAGTACTTCTTGAAGGCGTGCAGCTGCAGGCTTCATCAGCTCAGAATGGAACGGTCCGCTCACTACTAGAGGAATGGCGCGTTTTGCTCCTTTTTCCTTAGCAAGCTCCCCTGCCAGCCTGACACCTTCCGCACTTCCTGAAATGACAATCTGGCCAGGGCAATTAATATTTGCCAGCTGCACAGGTTCGCCCTTGGAAGAAATCTCTGCAGTTACCTCTGAAAGCAGCCCGCGTTCCATTCCCAGGATGGCTGCCATAGATCCTGTGCCATTCGGTACAGCATCTTCCATGAATTCACCGCGCCGGCGGACAGAAGTGACCGCATCCTCAAAGCTTATTGCCCCCGAAGCAGCAAGAGCTGAATATTCCCCAAGACTATGTCCAGCTGTATAATCAGGTTTTATTCCAGCCTCGCTTAAAGCCTGAAATAGGGCATAGCTGGTTGTCACTAAAGCCGGCTGTGCATTAACAGTCAGTGTTAGTTCTTCCTGCGGCCCATTAAAAATCAGCCGGGACAGAGGAGCACTCAGTGCTTCATCCGCTTTTTGGAATATTTTCTTAGCCTGTTCATCCTTCTCGAATAAATCCTGGCCCATGCCAACGATTTGCGATCCCTGACCGGGAAATACGAATGCAATTTTACCCATGTCTCTAGCTCCTATCTTGTTTTAGTTTACTTCAATCGCCTTGCTGATGGTTCTGACCATCTCATTCCCGACCATATCACGCGTCTGGCGGATACTGTTATAAAAAGCGTTGGCATCTGATGAGCCGTGCGCTTTAATGACTGGCGCCTTTAGGCCGAACAAAGCTGCCCCGCCATATTCAGAGTAATCCATCTGATTTTTCAATTCTTTCAATTGGGGTTTCAGGACTCCTGCAGCAAGTTTGCTCTTAAAGCTGGCAGTCAATGCCGTTTTTAACATAGAAAAGACAGACAATGCCGTTCCTTCTATCGTTTTCAAAACCATATTTCCCGTAAATCCATCGGTTACAACAACATCGGCAGCACCTTGAAGCAAATCCCTCGATTCAACATTTCCGATAAAATGAATCCCGGATTCTTTTAAGAGCCCATATGCCTGCTTAGTCAGTTCATTTCCTTTTTTCTCTTCTGTTCCAATATTCAAAAGGCCCACTCTTGGTTTTTCAATATTCCTGACCTTTTGCGCATATATAGAGCCCATGATTGCATATTGGACAAGATGTTCAGGGCGCGCATCAGCATTTGCACCGGCATCAAGGAGAACAAAGCCGCTGCCGTCTATGGTAGGAAGTGTAGGGGCTAATGCCGGACGTTCTATCCCCTCGATGCGGCCGACCACAAATAATCCGGAAGCCATTAAGGCCCCAGTATTTCCAGCGGAAATGCATGCATCGGCTTTTCCGTCTGCAACATGCTGTGCTGCAAGAACCATAGAGCTGTTCTTCTTACGGCGAACTGCCCGGACAGGTTCATCCGTGCTTAAAATCTTTTCCTCGGTATGAAGGACACTGATCCTTGGATGTGCATTTAAATATTGATTGATTTCTGGTTCATTTCCAACCAGCAGGATTTCTATATCGGAAAACTCCTGTACAGCCTTCATCGCGCCAAGTATAGTTTCCTTTGGCGCATGATCTCCGCCCATGGCATCAATTGCTATTTTCATCTTTCTTCATCCTTTTCCTGGTGATGAGAACGGAACATTTCGAACTCTCCTTTAAAAACCAGTTCGTTTCCGACAAAGCTGTTCACTTCGACCGTTGTCCTGTCTCCTGAGTGTTCCAGATCTTTCACTGCCGCCTTTGCTATGACTCTTTCATTTTCTTTCACGGATCGTGTAAATAAAATAGTAGCCTTTGCGGTTAGCGCCAGTTCATCATTAATGACCGCAACAGCAAGCGAATTGGCCTGGGCAAACAAATGGTGTCCCCTTGCAATTTTATTGCGTTTAAAAACATGCTCTTTTCCTATATCCAATATAGATATCGCATGCCGATCAAGATTTATATCAATCACGTCCCCGATGACCTCATCCAATGGCAAAGACCGGATTTCGTCGCTGAATCTTTTCTCTGCCACGTTTTTAATTCTTTCCCGCAGCTCAGGAATAGATAATTCCAGACGATCCAGCCTTACAGTCTGGACGCTCACCGAAAATTTATCAGCCAGCTCCTCATCCGTGATAAAAGGATTTTCATTAATCGTTTCGATTAAATGCTGCTGGCGTTCCTTCTTATTTCTTCGCATTGAAGGTCACCATCCACAGTATTAAGACTAGGTACTAATAGTAGTATATAGATAAAAAAAGCAGAATGCAAGATACGCCATCCTGCATTCTGCCTTAATAAAGCCTTAAGCTTTCTCTGAAGCTATTAGTCTAACTTTTCACCTTTTAATACGCCGGTATCTTCAAGATGCTTTCTTAGGGAACCGTATTCCGGATCATGCCAAAAACTGTCTGAGCTAATCAGTTTCGCAGCATCATTTCTGGCCACTTCAAGCGTTCTGTAATCATGAACCATATCTGCTACTTTAAACTCAGGCACGCCGCTTTGTTTTTTTCCAAAAAAGTCACCCGGTCCCCGAAGCTCGAGGTCTTTTTCAGAGAGGACAAAGCCATCATTGGTTTCCGACATGATTTTCATTCTTTCTTTGCCTGTTTCCGTTTTAGGATCCGCAAGCAATATACAATAGGACTGGTCAGATCCGCGGCCGACTCTTCCTCTAAGCTGATGAAGCTGCGCCAGCCCGAATCGCTCTGCATCATAGATAACCATTACAGTTGCATTGGGAACATTGACACCGACTTCAACCACGGTGGTAGAAACGAGGATTTGCAATTCATTTTGGCTGAATTCGTTCATTACCGCCTCTTTTTCAGCAGCAGGCAAGCGGCCATGCATAAGGCCTACCCTATACCTTGGGACGAAATATTGATTGAGCATGGAATGGACATCAAGTACATTCTGCAAATCAAGCTTTTCTGATTCCTCGATTAAGGGGCAAATCACATAAGCCTGGCGCCCCTGCTTTAATTCTTTTTCAACAAATGAAAGGATCCTGTCAAGCATATCGTGTTTAGCCCAATAGGTTTCAATGACTTTGCGCCCTGCAGGCATCTCATCGATTGTTGAAACATCCATTTCGCCAAATGCTGTAATCGCAAGGGTTCTTGGTATAGGAGTTGCCGTCATGAAAAGCACATCAGGTGTTTCCCCCTTTTCCCTTAGCACTTTGCGCTGCTGGACACCAAAGCGGTGCTGTTCATCTGTAATCACAAGCCCGAGTTTTGAAAAATCCACTTCATCCTGTATCAGTGCATGGGTGCCGATCAGAATATCCAATTCGCCGCAAGCCAGGGAACTTAAAAGCTCCCGGCGCTTTTTGCCCTTGACTGAACTTGTAAGCATCGCTGTCCTGATGCCAGAAGGCGCCAGCATGTTATTCAAAGAACGCGCGTGCTGCTCAGCCAGTATCTCAGTAGGAACCATTAATGCGCCTTGGTAGCCTGCAGAAACGGCTGCAAATAATGCAATGGCGGCCACTGCCGTCTTTCCAGATCCAACATCGCCCTGCAGCAGCCTATTCATTCTGTATGGAGACTTTAAATCAGAGAGTATTTCATTTACCACCCGTTTTTGTGCTCCGGTCAATGAAAAAGGAAGGGATTCAATAAAGTTTTTAACATTTTTAAGGTTGTAATTCTGCTGAATTCCTTTAGATTGCTCCCGCTGAATTTTGCGGATGGCCTGCATCTTAAGCTGGAAGAGCAAAAACTCTTCATATACAAATCTTCTTCTTGCCTGTTTAACATCACTTGCCGACAAAGGAAAATGCATGGAATGCAGGGCATCCCCCCTTGGCATCAGCCGGTATTGCTCGACTATCTGCTTGGGCAGGTTTTCCTGCACCTGCTTTCCATACTCTGAAAACGCCTTTGTAATATAACGGCGAAGAGCTTTTACCGTAATATTTCCATGTACGGAATAGACCGGTTCATATTCTTTTTCTTTCTGATAAGGGCCAAGCTGGCACTCGCTTCCTGTAATTGTCTGCCGATTGCGGTCCCATTTCCCTGTAACTGTGACGATATCATTGATATGCATCTTATTCTTAAGATAAGGCTGATTAAAATATATGACCGTAACAAGGATCCTGCCAACCAGAAGCTTGATTGTCAGCCTCGATTTTTTTCTGCCGAAATAACTTAGCAGCGGCTCACTATGGAGTTTCCCTTCAACAGTCACTTTTTCATCATGCTCTGCTGCCTCCAGATCCTTCAAGCGATAATCTTCATATCGGAAAGGAAGATAATCCAGCAGGTCAGCCACCTTAAAAATATTCATTTCGTTTAATGCAGCAGCCGTTTCTTCTCCAATTCCCTTTATTAAGGTAATGGGGTCATTCATTGATTTGCTCACTTCTTATTTAGCGGAATACCATAAATCCGGGCCTCAATTTCACGGCCGGTCGGTGTTGCCGCCAACCCTCCCTGTGCAGTTTCCCGCAGTGCCACCGGCATTGTTTGTCCGATTTTGTACATGGCATCGATAACCTCATCGCATGGAATTCTGCTCGTAATACCGGCCAATGCCATATCTGCTGCAACCATGGCATTAGCTGCTCCCATTGCATTTCTCTTCACGCAGGGCACTTCAACCAATCCGGCTACAGGATCGCATACAAGACCCAGCATATTTTTCAGTGTAATGGCCATAGCCTCCGCACTTTGTGCAGGAGATCCCCCTGCCATTTCCACAATAGCGGCCGCGGCCATTCCGGAAGCAGAGCCTACCTCCGCTTGGCACCCTCCTGCCGCCCCGGAAATGGATGCATTATTTGCCACTACAAAGCCGAATGCTCCTGCAGCAAATAAAAACTCGATCTTCTGCTCGCGTGTGGGATTAAGCTTCCTTTGGATGGCGAATAATGTGCCAGGCACTACTCCCGCAGAACCTGCAGTCGGTGTTGCGCAGATTGTTCCCATCGCAGCATTTACTTCATTGGTTGCAACTGCCTTGCTTACAGCGTCCAGCAGCAGCTCACCTGAAAGAAAGTTCCCTTTTTTTATATACTCCTGAAGAAGTACTGCGTCACCTCCGGTCAGTCCGGAATGGGACTGAACACCCTGAAGGCCTCTTTCGACAGCCTTTTCCATGACATCCAGATTAGTTTCCATAAGTTCGATCACTTGTTCCCTGGACCTGCCCGTTACTTCCATTTCCTGTTCAATCATGATAGCGGATATTTTTTTATTCTGAGATTGAGCCAATTCTACCAGCTCAGCAACATTACGAAACAATTTTATTGTCCTCCCCATTTTTCGTTTGAAAACGTTTTCATATTTTTTAACCTATTAATCTGAAACCCTAGCAACCTGTGTAATATCAGGTACTTCTGCTATTTCCTCCAATATATGGTTTTCAATATTATGATCAACTTCAATTGTCATTAATGCCATCTTGCCCTTTTCTTTGCGGGAAACATCCATCTTCCCAATATTGATCTGATGCTTAGCCAGTATATTGGAAACATTTGCAATTGCTCCGAACCGGTCATTATGAACAACCAGGATCGCCGGATGGTGGCCGGAAAGGTTAAGCTGGAAGCCATTCAATTCAATGATTTCAATCTTTCCCCCTCCGATAGATATTCCGACAAGCTCCAATTCGCCTGCATCGTCGCCCATCACAATTTTCGCTGTGTTAGGGTGGTCCATCACTGCATCTTCTTCACGGAATTTTACTTTCATGCCATTTCCTTTTGCCAGGATCAGCGATTCTTTTATACGTTCATCATAGGTGTCAAAATCCAGAAGTCCGCCGACAATCGCAACATCCGTTCCATGCCCTTTATAGGTTTTTGCAAAAGAGCCGTAAAAAGATATGTCTGCCCATTTTGGTTCCCTGCCGAATAAGTTCCTGGCAACCCTGCCAATTCTCGCCGCACCGGCAGTATGGGAACTTGATGGCCCGATCATCACTGGTCCTATTATATCAAAAACGCTTTTATATTTCATATTCTGCCTCCTAAATAGAGTCCTTTGATTCCTGCTGCAAGCTGGGAATATCCGGCCTCATGCACAATAAAACTGCATAGCCTCCTGGCATATGCAGTTCTATTTTACTTCTTTCCCCGTTAAAGGAGCAAATCATTTCTAAAGCTCATCAATGGAATTTTACTGATGTGCCCTCGGTGCCTGTCCATTTTCCGGAAATCCCCTTATTCAATTGAGAAAATAAAAGGATATAACGGCTGTTTTCCATTATGCAATTCTATTTCTACGTCTTCAAACATTTCGCTGCAATATGCCGCAAGCTCGCTGACTTCTTCCTGTGATGCTTCTTCACCGGATATAATGGTCAGAATTTCGGAATCTTCATCAATCAAACGTGAAAGCAAATCCTTCGCAGCATCTAATTTATTCTTGCTTTTTACTATTATTTTACCTTCTTCAAGACCCATGAAATCTCCTTTTTCGATTTCAAGACCATCTATGCTCGTGTCCCGTACAGCATACGTCACTTGCCCAGTTTTCACATGGGCAAGGGCTTCCGCCATAGCACTCCGGTTTTCTTCAGTCCCCCTGGAAGAATTGAATGCCAGAAGTGCTGAAAGGCCCTGCGGCACAGTTTTGGAAGGAATGACTATTACATTTTCCTTAACTACCTCAGCCGCCTGCTGGGCAGCCATTATGATGTTCTTATTATTGGGCAGTATAATGACATTTTCGGCATTCGCCTCTTCAATGGCCTTCACAATATCTTCAGTGCTCGGGTTCATTGTCTGGCCGCCTTCTATCACGGAATCTGCACCAATGCTTTTGAATAATTCACTGATTCCCGATCCCATGGCAACGGAGACAATGCCGTATTTTTCTTTTTCTTTAGGCTTGTTCTCTGTCTGAAGGGCAGCATGAGTTTCGCCGACTATGCCGGAATGCTGCTCTCTCATGTTATCGATTTTCAGTTTAATCAGGCTTCCGTACTGCTGGCCGTAATTCAGCACAGAACCAGGCTTTTCAGAGTGAATATGTATTTTCACAATTTCATCATCAGAAATCACCAGAAGAGAATCTCCATACTCACTTAAATCCAGTTTAAATTTATCTTCATCAAAAGGATGTTCGGCTGTTTTATCTTCTTCCAGTCTTAGCATGAATTCTGTGCAATATCCGTAAACAATGTCCTCAGTATTCATATGCCCTTGGACATTCATATGGTGCTCAGCGCTTACGAGTTCATCCATTGTAGGAAAACTTAGTGTTTCAGGCAGTTTCTCGCCTTTCAATTCAGCAAGAAACCCTTCATATACTAAGAGAAGGCCCTGGCCTCCGCTGTCAACAACTCCCACTTCTTTAAGAACTGGAAGGAGATCCGGAGTGCGGTTCAAGGACGCCCTTGCTTCCTTTGTGATTTCCTCCATAACGGAAATGATGTCTGTGTACTGTTTTGCCGCAGCGAGGCCCGCTTTTGCTGCATCCTTGGCTACAGTAAGGATTGTTCCTTCCACAGGCTTCATGACAGCTTTGTAGGCCGTTTCAACACCATCTTGAAAAGCTTTGGCAAATTCCGTACTGCTTATGGATGCTTTTGCTTCAATGGATTTGGAAAATCCGCGAAACAGCTGGGAGAGGATGACTCCTGAATTGCCGCGAGCCCCCATCAGCAGGCCTCTTGATAAAGAAACTCCAACTTTCCCGATATGTTCTTGAACATTATTTTTTACTTCCTTCGCTCCGGAAGTCATAGATAAATTCATATTCGTTCCGGTATCTCCATCCGGAACCGGGAAAACATTCAATGCATCCACCATTTTTGCATTGGCCGCCAAATGGTTGGCACCCTGAATAATCATTTCCGCAAAATGTTTTCCGTTTAAATTCGTAATAGACACTAACTTTCCTCCTAACTAAAGGTTCGTCACGCGGACTCCCTGTACAAAAATATTTACAGAGTCCACAGCTAACCCTACCGTCTTGTCCAGGGTGTATTTTACTTTCGATTGTACATTATGCGCAATCTCGGAAATCTTGGTTCCATAGCTTACGATGATAAACATATCGATATGCACTTGGCCATTTTCCTGACGGACGATTACACCTTTAGTGAAGTTTTCTCTTCTCAGGATTTCTGCAATACCATCCTTTAACTGTTTCTTGGATGCCATTCCGACTATTCCGTAGCAATCTACAGCCGCGCCGCCTGCTACAGTGGCAATGACATCTGTTGATATATCAATTTGCCCAAATTTCGTTTGTAATTCGATTGACATAATACGTTCCCCCTCCCAAAACTCTTATTAGCTATAAAACATTTTACTATAATGTCAGGTCATTTAAAAGCTATTGTCTTACGGTACTATTATAAATCAATCCCCCTAAGTCTATGTCAAGGTATTTTTCTTGAAAGTAATACACAGAAGTATTGCATTATCGTTTTAGGTATGGTAAATTATTAAAGTATTTCTAAAGACTTAAGATTGATTGTAACTTAAGCTTGCTGTAGTTAGGAGGGAATTTAACATGGCACGTCAATGTGTAATCACAGGAAGAAAAACTCGTTCTGGTAACAAACGCTCACACGCAATGAACGCTAACAAGCGTACTTGGGGCGCTAATCTTCAAAAGGTGCGTATTTTAGTTGATGGCAAACCTAAACGTGTATACGTTTCTGCAAGAGCTCTTAAATCAGGCAAAGTAGAACGCGTATAATGTACAGGCATCCTTCCAGAAAGGATGCCTTTTTTCTATTTTGTAACACTACCTGTTTGTCCGTCCTTTTCCCTCCGCCCCTTGCCGGTTCAGTGAAACAAGATAAAACATGCCTCCAGCCTTTTTCGATCCTCCTTTAGCTTATAGATTAATCTGAAGCATCAAAAAATAGCACCCCCCGCAGAGGATGCTATAGCAGTTTTGCATTATGTCAGCCTTTTTTAAACGCTCCAAGCATGGCCCTTACCAGACCTCCCAGCACCTTTGGCAGCTTAATTGTATAAAATTTCATAATGCCCCTCCTCTGTAAACCGCTTCTTTTAACAAGCGAATCTGCATTTTACGAGATAAGCCAAAATAGGGATATAGGAAATAAAATAAGTCCGTATCCTCATTCAAGCGTGAATTTTAATCACTGCTTCTTATCACCAATAATATGCCTTCAGTAAAGGAAAGATGACCAATATCAGAAATTAGTTCATTGCTGACGCAAAGAGTAGAGCCTCTCTTTACACGGCAGTTTTTGAGCGGATACTTAAAGCCTTCAAGCGTTAACCCTTCAATACAGCTTGCTGCCGGGATAAAGGAAATGTATTTTTTTTCGGGATCACGGCTGATTTGATAAGTTCCCGGTGTTTTAACCGTAATTATATTTTGTTTATCTGCTATGTATATGGAAATTGAGTTATGCAGCGGAAGGATTGATTCTTTAAGCAGAAGCTGCATGTTTCCGAAAAAGTGGTCCAGCCGCCCTCCTGTTGCCCCCAATATATAAATTTCATCTGGTTTTTGCCTTATTGCCCATTGAAAGGCAAGCTCCAGGTCAGACTCATTTTTCTCTGAAGGATATACCTTCAGATTTTCCAGCTTCTGCTGGATGTTTTCCAGTTCTCCTGCAGTTACAGAATCAAAGTCACCAAATGCAGCATCAGGAACAATCCCGCTTTCGAGCAGATGATGCACACCTCTGTCTGCGCCAACCCACACGTCCGCCTTATTTTTATAAGGAAGAAGATCAGGCAATAAATGAAATGGTCCTCCTGCCAGCATGCAAATAATCATGTTAAACCTCCCTTTTTTATATTAAGCTCTGTTATTTTTGCCTATTGTTTGCCGCATCAGCCGCTGCCTTTACAAATCATCATAACATCCCGTTAATATATATCTTTAGCCTATAACAAAAAAGCCGCCTTTAAGCATATATGGCAGGCAAGTGATGCCATAAACCACAACATGCTTAAAGTCCGGCTTTCTTGCGTTTAGCTGCGCAGTTTTCCGATGGCAGCTTTCCGGTCTTCCTGATTAAAAACAGCCGATCCCGCAACTAAGACAGTTGCTCCATGTTCGACACATAGCCTTGCCGTTTCCTCATTTACACCGCCATCGACTTCTATGTCAATTGCAGCTCCTTTTTCCTCAGCCAATGCTTTGACTTCAGAAATTTTAGGCAATACAGATTCAATGAATTTTTGGCCTCCAAAGCCAGGATTCACAGTCATTAGCAATACCATATCAATGTCATTGATAACATGCTGTATAGCCGAAACGGGAGTAGCCGGGTTCAAGACTACTCCCGCCTTCACTCCATGAGATTTAATCAATTGGATAGTGCGGTGCAGATGTCTGCATTCCTCTACATGCACAGTCAGAATATCTGCGCCTGCCTTCGCGAAGGCTTCAATGTATGAATCAGGATCTTCAATCATTAAATGAACATCCAGAGGAAGATTTGTAACTGGACGGATTGCCTCAACGATCAGCGGGCCGATGGTAATATTCGGAACAAACTTTCCATCCATTACATCAACATGAATAAAGTCTGCTCCTCCTTTTTCGACATCCGTGATTTCTGCCCCCAATTTCGCAAAATCTGCTGATAAGATTGATGGTGCGATTTTAACCATTTTTAGTACCTCGGCTTTCTGTCTTTTATTTCTTCTAAAAACTGCAGATAATGATTGTACCTGTATTGAGGTATTTCTCCGATTTCTACAGCTTCTTTTACTGCACACTTTGGTTCTTTGTCATGAAGGCATCCGCGGAATTTGCAGCGCTCGCCTGTCTGATAGATTTCAGGAAAACAATATGACAGCCTTTCAGCCTCCATCTCCAGAAAATCAAGCGAACTGAAGCCGGGCGTATCTGCCACAAGTCCAGAACCTACATGGATCAGTTCAACATGCCGGGTTGTGTGCTTTCCCCGGCCAAGATGTGAGGAGATATCATTTGTCTTGAGTTTGAGTTCGGGCTTCATGGCATTAAGCAAGGATGATTTCCCTACGCCGGACTGCCCTGCAAAAACGCTGGTTTTACCCTGTAAATACGGCTGCAGCTTTTCAATCCCTTCGTTTGTTTTTGAAGAAGTGGTGATCACTGCATATCCTGTTTTTATATAATCGGCGATATATTTTTCAATTTCTTTTACCTTGGACTCCTGCAGCAAGTCCATTTTGCTGATACAGATTATCGGCTCAACTTCATTATCTTCTATCAGCGCCAAAAAACGGTCCAGCAGGGCCGTGCTGAAGTCAGGTTCAACCGCAGAAAATACAAGGATGGCCTGATCTATATTGGCAATCGGCGGCCTGACCAGCTCATTTTTCCGGTCTTTCACTTCTAAAATATAGCCGTCCGTGGGATTTTCAGCCTGATAGACAACTGAGTCGCCAACAAGCGGAGTCACTTTATTCAGACGGAATACTCCCCTGCCGCGGCATTGAATCACATTCCCGCCGTCCAGCACATAGTAAAAACCGCTTAGTGCTTTTATAATTTTGCCCTCCGGCATAGCCTCACTCCTTTTTTAAAGTCAATCTTCCGGATATGGCACCTGTTCGTCCATGATGACCTGATCGTCTCTCATTACTTTGATTTCTGCTTTATCGTTAAAAGGGATTGTAAGCTCAAACGTTTTTTTGGCAGGACTGGTGATTTCGAAGCTATCTGCCGGCTCCTTCATGGTTCTTGTCAGGTCACTTATATAAATTTTCACCAGCTGGGGTTTCCCTTCGGTATCCGGTTCATAGTCGATAGAAACTTCTTTGCTGACCGTTTTAGGCGGCGGTTCCTTGGCCCCTTTTGAAAGTATGACACTTACCGTGCTGCCTTTTTTAATCTCCGTGCCGGCAGAAGGGGACTGAGATATGACCAGACCTTCAGAAATGGCATCATTATACTCTGCTTTATCTGAATTGATGGTAATTCCCGTTTCTGCTTCATAATCATCCAGGCTCGCTTTACTGTACTTTGTTAAATCCCGTAAAGTTACTTTTTCAGGGCCCTTGCTTACTGTAAAATCAAACACTGTATCAGAAGGCACAATTTTCAATCCTGCTCCAGGATATTGCGAAAGGATGGTACCTGCATCGCTGTCATCATATTCTTCTGTGACGTTTATATCTTTGATACCCAACTTTTTAAGGCTGGATCTTACATCATCGATATCCATGTCCCTATAATCCGCGACATCGGTCTTTTCCCTGCCAATACTTTGGTAGATATTCACTTCGGTTCCTTCTTTGACTACCTGGCCTTCTGCAGGATCTGTTTTGATCACCTTTCCATCTGGTACATCTTCATCTTCAAGCTTTATAGTTTTTCCTATTGCCAATCCCTTATCGAGCAAAAGAGTCATTGCATCATCAAGATTTTCATTTTTAACACTTGGAATCTTAATTTCTTTTGCAGCAAACAGGTTAGGGAATACTGTAAGGGCCATTACTCCAAGCAAGGCTAATACCACAAAAGTAGTGACTAGAATAATAGGCAGCCTTTTCCGTCTTTTCTTGGTATTAGTTTTCTTTTTCTTCTTGTTGTTAAGCTTTTTTCCATCCGGTTTCACCGCAGGCTCCGGTTCCTCGGCTCCTGCCTGTTTATCAACAGGATCTGCAGACTTTCCGTGTCCTCTGACAATAGTTTCATCATAATTGGAAATACTGTCTTGGGTTATGATCGGGATGGCTTTGGTAGCATCATCATCCATTGGAATGATGAAGGGCTTTTCATTCTGCCTTTCAGGGTCAAGTGCAGTTCTGATATCCTCTTCCAATGCATCTACACTTTCATAGCGGTAATAAGAGTCCTTGGCAGTGGCTTTTAGAATAATATTTTCTACGCTTTGCGGGATTGCCGGATTCCAGCGTTTTGGCGACGGGGTTTCTGACTGAAGATGTTTAAGGGCAATAGACACAGCCGACTCCCCGGAAAACGGCAGCCTTCCTGTCAGAAGTTCAAACATAACAATCCCAAGCGAGTAAATATCTGACTTTTTATTTGCCATTCCTCCTCGTGCCTGTTCTGGAGAAAGGTAATGGACGGATCCCAGTACAGCATTTGTCTGGGTAATATTTGTGGAACTGAGTGCCATGGCAATGCCAAAGTCCGTGATCTTTACGGTTCCCTGTTCATCAATAAGAATGTTTTGCGGCTTAATATCCCTGTGGATAATGCCGTTATGATGGGCATGTGAAATGGCTGCTGTGATTTGTTTCATAATATCAAGCGCTTTTCTTATCGGAACAGGATAATGCTTTTGTATGTATTGCTTTAATGTCAGGCCATTAACATATTCCATAACGATATAATAGATATCGTCTTCTTCCCCGACGTCATATATGCTCACAATATTGGGGTGGGCAAGACTAGTTGCGGATTGGGCTTCACGATTAAAACGTTTGATGAATTCTTCATCATTGTTAAAATCCATTCGCAGAATTTTTAATGCCACCTCGCGTTCAAGGATCATATCCCTTGCCAGGTACACATTGGCCATTCCTCCGCCGCCAACCATATCCAACAGCTTGTAGCGGCCATTAATTCTTTTACCGATCAGCATACCGCTCACCCGCTTTCGCTTTCATTCGAAAATTCAACAAGCACTAGGGTGATATTGTCTTCTCCGCCATTTTGATTGGCCTGGCCGATCAAAGAATCCGCTTTATCCTGGAGCTGCTTTTCTCTCAGCACAATATTCTTCATATCATCTGCATTTAGTTTATTGGACAGGCCGTCAGAGCATAATAAAAGCATGCTGCCCTGATCCATGTAAATGGTCGTTATATCAATCTCCACATATAATTCTGTTCCCAAAGCGCGCAATAAAACATTCTTCCGCGGATGATGCTCTGCATCTTCCCTCGAAATCTGCCCAGAACGGACAAGTTCATTAACTAAAGAATGATCTTCAGTAACCTGCCTGAATTCGCTTCCGTCAAATAAATAACATCTGCTGTCACCTATATTGGCAATCGTAATAAAAGCCTCCGTACATATGGCAGCAACAATGGTTGTACCCATGCCCTGGCATTCCGTGTTCTTTTCCGAATGCTCAAACAGCAGTTTGTTCACTTTGACTATGTGGTCGCGAAACCAGTCCTCTGCATCATCCGGAGATAGAATGTCAACAGACTGCGACCAGCTTTTGCTCATATAATCTATCGTCATTTCACTGGCAACATCACCGGCACGGTGGCCGCCCATGCCATCTGCAACGATGGCATGGCGGACGCCTTGCGGATTAAGAAAGATACCGCCATTATCTTCATTATGCTGGCGGACCTTTCCTCTGTCTGTCATAAATATTGCCTTCATAGGTTCACCTCGTCTCTTCTTTTCGCTCCTTAGCCCGAAGCTGGCCGCATGCAGCGTCAATATCCGAGCCTTGTTCCCTGCGGATCGTAACGTTGACACCATGGTTTTTCAGCGTTTTTTCAAAAAGGAAAATTTGTTCCCGAGGTGTTCTCACATAGTTGCGTTCCGGCACATAGTTAACCGGAATTAAATTCACATGGCACTTAATGCCTTTAATCAGCCTTGCAAGCTCTTCTGCATGCTCTACCTGATCATTTTCACCGCCAAACAGGCCATATTCAAAGCTGATTCTTCTGCCTGTCTTTTCTGTATAATATTTCACAGCTTCGATAAGATCTGGAAGCTTATAGGCACGGTTGATCGGCATAAGCTTGCTTCTAAGCTCTGAATTTGGGGCATGCAGGGAAATGGCGAAGTTTATCTGCATTTCTTCATCCGCAAACTTATAAATTTTGGGTATGATTCCGCTCGTTGAAACCGTGATATGGCGGGCACCAATATTCAATCCTTTTTCGTGATTAATATTTTTCAGGAATGAAAGCATATGGTCATAATTGTCAAATGGTTCACCTATACCCATTATAACGACAGAACTTACTCTTTCGCCAGTTTCATCGAGCGCCTGCTGTACTTTTACGACTTGTGCAACGATTTCTCCTGCTTCAAGATTCCGTTTTAATCCACCAAGCGTGGAAGCACAGAATGTACAGCCAATACGGCACCCTACCTGTGTCGTGACACAAACTGAATTACCGTATTCATGGCGCATTAAAACAGTTTCAATGGAATACCCGTCATGGAGTTCGAATAAAAACTTGATCGTGCCATCATTTGATGTTTGCTGTATTAATGTATTTAGAGTTGTTATGGAAAAGCTGTCCTCTAATTTGTCGCGCAGCCCTTTATTTAAATTGGACATTTCTTCAAAGCTTCCGACTCTTTTTTTGTATAGCCAGTCATATACCTGTTCTGCCCTGAATGGCTTTTCACCGTTTTCTGAAAGCCACTCTCTTAACTGATGCAGCTCAAGTGAATAGATGGACGGCTTCTCCTGTGATTTTTCTTCTTTATTTCTTACTGTTAACACTTCTGCCATTTACTGTACCTTCTTTCTAAAGCTGGCAATGAAAAAGCCATCGCCGCCAAAATCCTGAGGCAATACCTGGATTTTATGATTAACTGCGAATGGTTTAATTCCATCCGGCATTCTGTCCTTCAATTCCGTATCCATTTCAAAATCGGGATTAGCCGCCAAAAACGCTTCTGCGACTTCATCATTTTCTTCCCTGTCTACTGTGCATGTGCTGTAAATCAGCCTTCCACCCTTTTTGAGGAGCGGTGCAGCTGCCTCTAGAAGGTTTTGCTGAATGACGGACAGCCTCATTATATCATCTTTTGATTTTGTATACTTTACATCAGGCTTTCTGCGCATGACGCCAAGTCCTGAACATGGGGCATCAACAAGGATCCGGTCAAATCCTTCCTTATTAAAAACTTCCTGCACTTTCCTGCTGTCATATGCCAAAACTTTAATATTCCTTAGACCCAGCCGTTCCGATTGTTCTTTAATCAACTTCACTTTATGTTCATGAAGATCAAGAGCAGTAACCTGCCCAGTCGACAAACCTTCCGCAATATGAGTCGTTTTGCCTCCAGGTGCCGCACAGCAATCAAGGACCATATCATTGCCGCTGGCTCCTAGTGCATATGCAGCCATCATGGAGCTCTCATCCTGAATGGAAAGAAGACCCATTGAATAGCTTTCAGAATGAGCTAGATTTCCGCTAAGGGAATGTATTGCTTCAGGAATGATGGTACTTCTCTCGACTTGAAACCCTTCCTCTGTTAATGCGCTGATCAGCTCATCCCTGGTAATTTTTTTCGTATTTACCCTCGCTGTCTGTACTGGGGGTATCAGGTTCAGCTCGCACATTTCTTCCGTTCTTTCTTTCCCAAGCTGTCCAATCCAGCGTTCAACAAGCCATTCGGGGGTGCTTGTTGATATGGATATCTTTTTTGCATCGTCTTCAATATCTTCCAATGAAGGAACGCCATTTCGCTGAATGTTTCTCAGCACTCCATTTACCATAGAGGAAATCCCCTTATGGCCGCGCTTCTTGGCAATTTCCACAGCTTCGAAAATAATCGCATGATCAGGGACCTTGTCTAGGTAGATGGTTTGATACAACGACAGCCTCAGAAGATTGATGACCCAGGAAAGTGTTTTCTTTTGGTTCTTGATAAACGGCTGCAAATAATAATCCAGTGTCATTTTCCTTTGTATGGTGCCATAGGCAATTTCCGTAAGCAGTGCGCTGTCTGCTTGGGACAGCTTATTTTTATTAATGACAGTGTTCAGCAATAAGTTACTGTATGCCTGATTTTTTTCAACTGATTCTATAACATCCAATGCTATTTCACGGACATTTTTCTTATTTTGACTCATTCTCTACTCCTAACTTCAATCCGGCTGTAATAAACGAACCGGCACCGCGCAAGTAATCTTTTGAACTCATTCTTTTCTTCCCGGAAGGCTGCAGCTCCGTGATCAATACGGCAGTCTTATTTCCGGTTGCTACTAAAATCCCATTATCTTCGATTGAAATAATTTCACCTGGAGCTTTTTCCTTGTCAGTATGCAGTTTTGCCGCTTCCCAGATTTTTAAAACTTCCCCGTTCATCAAAGTGTAAGCGATCGGCCAAGGATTCAACCCGCGAATTTGATTATAAATATCTTCACCTGATTGATCCCATTTTATTTTCTCATCAGCACGCTTTATATTTGGTGCAAATGTAGCCTCTTCATCATTTTGTTTAATAGGGGACAATTCACCCTTGATGAGTTTAGGAATGGTTTCAGATAATAAATCAGCTCCTGCAGCACTTAGCTTTTCATGCAGCGTCCCTACATTATCATTTTCCTCTATATCCACTACCGCTTTGGTCAGAATATCTCCGGCATCCAATTTTTCCGCCATATACATGATCGTTATGCCGGTTTTTTCTTTCCCCTGAAGGATTGCGTAATGGATTGGAGCTCCTCCTCTTAGTTCCGGAAGCAGTGAGGCATGCACATTGATGCAGCCTAATGTCGGGGAATCAAGAAGTTCATTAGGAAGAATCTGTCCAAAAGCCGCTGTAACGACTAAATCCGGTTTTAATGAGATTATTTTATCCAATTCTTCTTTCACACGGATTTTTTCCGGCTGAAATACAGGGATTCCGTGTTTTTCTGCTTCGATTTTGACCGGCGGCGGTGTAAGGACCCTTTTTCTTCCAACAGGGCGGTCAGGCTGGGTGACAACTCCGATCACTTCATATCCATCCGTGATAAGCCGCTGAAGGACTGGCACCGAAAAATCAGGCGTTCCCATAAAAACAATTTTTGTCATTCTCCATCATATCCTTCCAATTCTTCTTGTGTTAAATAATGTGTAATTTTGCTTGTAAATAAAATGCCATTTAAATGGTCTATTTCATGCTGGATCGCCCTTGCCAGAAAATCCTCTGCTTCGATTTCGTAGTGACGGCCTTTTCTGTCCTGTGCCTGAACCTTTATTTTGTAAGCTCGTTTCACTTCTCCATAAATATCAGGAAAACTAAGGCATCCTTCAGGTCCCGTTTGTTCTCCATCCTGTTCGACAATAACAGGGTTGATTAATTCTATTACACCTGATTCATCATCAATCTCGACTACAGCAATCATTTTCCTCAAGCCGATTTGCGGAGCAGCCAGCCCCACGCCATCAGCTTCAATCATCGTTTCGTGCATATTATTTAGCAGCTTGGCCAAATTTCGGTCAAAACTTGTAACTTTATCACATTTTTGTTCCAGAATTTTATCCGGAAACATCACAATCGGTAATATAGCCAATATATAATAAACCTCCTATTAGAAAACAGCACACGGTCTCCGCTTAAAACAACCCTATTTTAATTAATCAGCCGGCTTCCGTAAACAAAACAGGCAGCCGGCAGGAAACTGAAGTCTCAACAACTAGAAACCATTATAAGCTAAAAAACAAAAATCTTCATCCCAAAAAAAGCGTAAGTGCCTGTTTAGAGGAACAAAGACTAAGAACGCCTCGCCTCGTCCCGCGGCAACGTCTTCGTGACCCCATTCCAAAAGATTAAGGTACACGCATTTTGCCAAAAGACAAGCCTTCCTGATGACCGTTTTTCAGGAAGGCTTTAATTATTATTATAATGGGCCGGGCTAAAGAATGGCATTCATGTATATTTTTTAGTTCGTTCTGTTTACATCATGATTTGAGGTTTTAAGTCAATTGAAATCTGAAGGTGATGCTGTGATGTTTCCTGCTGGTAGTGCTCCAGAATGGTTCTCATGAGCTTGGGCAGCATCGGTTCCCTTTTGTATTTTATCAGACATTGATAGCGATATCTATTGTTAATCCGGGTAATTGGAGAAGCAACCGGCCCTAGAATGATTGATTTGCTGCTCAAGCCTGTACTTAGATACTTTGTGATTTTTTCGGTAGTGGACACGGCTTTCATTAAATCCTCATGAGAAACCGTAACAAGTGCTACATAGTAATATGGCGGATAATGATTTTGTCTCCTGATCATCATTTCCCGTTCATAGAAAGCATCATAATTCTGTGTGCCTGATAATTCAATGCTGTAGTGTTCAGGAGTGTAGGTCTGTATGATAACTTCCCCTTCTAATTCATGCCGTCCTGCTCTGCCGCTAACCTGGGTCAGCAGCTGGAACGTTTTTTCAGAAGAACGGAAATCCGGCAAATGAAGCATGGTATCTGCCGAGAGCACACCCACAAGAGTAATATTAGGAAAATCGAGCCCCTTGGCAATCATTTGGGTTCCGAGGAGGATATCTGCCTTTCCCTCTCCAAACGCCGTAAGCAGGCGCTCATGTGAACCTTTTCTGCTTGTTGTATCAACATCCATCCGGATAACCCTCGCTTGGGGTAAAAGCTTTACCAGCTCCTCCTCCACCTTTTGGGTGCCTGTACCAAAAAACCGGATATGGTCGCTTGAGCATTCTGGACAAATAGACGGCATGCCTTCTTCATGTCCGCAGTAGTGGCACTTAAGGGAGTCATTAAAGCGGTGATAGGTCAGCGATATGTCGCAGTTGGGGCAGTTCAGTACGATGCCGCAGCTCCGGCACATAACAAAGGATGAGTGGCCTCTTTTATTTAAGAGCAGTACCATTTGTTCTCCCTTTTCCACACGATCTTTCATCTTCTCAAAAAGGATTTCTGAAAACATAGACCTGTTTCCTGAACGGAGTTCTTCTCTCATATCCACAATCTGGACAGAAGGCATGGCATGATTGTTCATCCTCTTAGTTAGAGTCAAAAGGGTGTACACACCTTTTTGCCCCCGTGCAAAGGATTCCAGTGCAGGAGTCGCACTGCCTAAGATCACTGGGCACTTATGGGAAAGAGCCCTTTCAATTG
The DNA here is from genome assembly GCF_001866725.1 of Bacillus sp. MUM 13. NCBI lineage: Bacteria > Bacillati > Bacillota > Bacilli > Caryophanales > Bacillaceae > Bacillus > Bacillus sp. MUM 13. The sequence continues at coordinate 83,905 of NZ_MLYQ01000001.1, read as the reverse complement.
CAGCATCCCTGGCATGGTATCTTGGAGTTTCTTCCTGTTTATAGCTTGATTCATGTTCTTCATCTATTATGATAATCCCCAAATTTTCAAATGGAGCAAAAACAGCAGAACGTGCTCCTACAACAACCTTTACTTCCTTGCGGTGTATTTTTCTCCACTCATCATATTTTTCTCCCGCAGACAGCCCGCTGTGCATGACCGCCACCTGTTCACCGAAACGTTCCTTAAAACGCTTGACTGTTTGAGGAGTCAGGGATATTTCAGGAACAAGCATAATTGCTTCTTTTCCTTTTTGCAAAACCGAATCAATAGCCTGGAGATAAATTTCCGTTTTGCCGCTTCCAGTCACGCCATACAAAAGGAATACTTCATGTTTTTCAGCTTCGATAGCCGAGACCACCGGCTTTAGCGCAACTGCTTGTTCGTCTGTCAGGTCAAAAGGCTTTGTTCTTTCGAATACCCTGTCTTGATAAGGATTGCGGTAAATTTCCTCTTCTGTTTCAGCAAGGATTTTCTTATCTTCAAGCGCCTTAATGGTACTTGTGGAGGCATTCGTTTTTTCCGTAAGCTCCTTTAAGCTGATTTTTTCAGGGCTGATGATGAAAAACCTGACAACAGCCCGCTGTTTTTTTGAATTCTGCGATAGCGTTTTATCAAATTCCTCCAGCTCTTCAGGAGAAAGGAGCGGCTTGATATAACGGGCCGTTTTTTTATTAGTCCTGTTTTTCACATGGTAAACCAGCTCCAGATTTCCTTTTTGGACTTCTCCCTGGAGCAATGCCATATGATTTGAGTTTAATGCTTCATTCCATTCTATAGAGCCGTTTCGATCAAGCAATTGCTTGATGGCCGGATGCAGAGTTTCTTGTTTGCCTGGAGGAGCATGGAGCACTTTTTCATACTTGGCTTTCATTGCTGCCGGAAGCATGGATTGCAGGGCAGATATCTTAAAGCACATCGTTTCCTCCGTCAGCCAGTCTCCAAGACTCAAAAGTTCATCATTCAAAACAGGCTCAAGATCCATAGGTTCTTTTATTTCCCTCAGCTTTCCAAACTCACTGGCGGATTTTAAGGCAGTAACGAACCCTTGGACCATCCGCGGGCCAAAAGGGACAATAACCCTCATCCCTGGCCTGATTGCATCTATCCATTTATCAGGAATCCGGTAATCGAATTCCCTGTCTGTCTGTTTAGCAGGAACATCAACGATAACCGAGGCTATATTCATGAATCATCAGTCCTTTTTGAGCAGATGGACAGCTTCGTTAAGAATATTTAAGGCCGCATCCCTTTTGCTCATTTTAGGGAGCTCCAAGCTTGTCCCATCTTTTTTATATATGGTGATAATATTTGTATCCGATCCAAATCCTGCTCCATCTAGGGATACATTATTGGCAATAATCATGTCTGCATTTTTTCTTTCCAATTTACCGCGCGCATAATTTTCAACATTTTCTGTTTCAGCGGCAAAGCCTATCAGAATCTGTCCAGATTTTTCCCTGCCTAATTCCTGCAGGATATCTCTGGTCCGTTTCAGCCTAAGCACATGCTCGCCAGTCTGCTTTTTCATTTTTTGCCCATGATACTCTTGCGGTGTGTAATCCGCTACAGCTGCTGTTTTTATGACAGCGTCACAATCCTTAAATGCGCGCATGACTTCCTGGTACATATCTTCAGCAGATTCGACAGCAATAAAGGTTACACCTGCGGGAGGAGACAGGGAAACCGGGCCGGAAATCAGCAAAACCTCCGCTCCCATTTCAATTGCCTGCTCTGCAATGGCATACCCCATCTTTCCGGACGACTGATTTGTAAGATATCGGACCGGATCAATATGTTCCCTTGTGGGGCCAGCGGTAATGATAATCTTTTTCCCGCTGAGGGGTTGACTGTTTTTTACCGGATTGAAATGCTTTTCGATATTGCTGATAATTTTTTCTGGTTCCTCAAGTCTGCCCTTTCCAACATATCCGCAGGCAAGATAGCCTTCGGAGGGTTCGATAAACCGGAATCCATAATCATGAAGCTGTAATATATTTTTTTGTACAGCTGGTTTGCTATACATATTTACATTCATGGCAGGAGCAATCCAAACAGGAGAGTTTGAAGCCAAAATTGTTGTCGTTACCATATCATCCGCAATTCCGTTTGCAAGCTTTCCGATTATATTTGCCGTAGCAGGAGCCACAACAATGAGATCCGCCCAGTCAGCGAGATCAATATGTGCAATAACTTCCGGATTTTTCTCGTCAAATGTATCTGTAAACACATCATTTCTCGACAGAGCCAGGAAGGTCAGCGGTGCAACAAACTTGCATGCTGATTCACTCATAATGACCTTCACCTTTGCACCTGCCTGAGTAAGTTTACTAGTTAAAGCAGCTGCCTTAAATACGGCAATGCCTCCTGTAACACACAAGAGAATTTTCTTATCTGTAAGCATCTTATATCCCCCAACTACTCTCTTTTTCCTTCATTATGAAGGAACCCGGCAAAAAAATCACGTTTTAGCGGTTAAGGCATCCGACTCTTTTTTTGCTGGGTCCTGCCTTATTTCGGCAAATGAAAAGGGCAGACAACCGGCCAAAATTGAAGGAAACCTTTTCGCAAAGCTTCAATTCAATTAGGATCCGGTGTCAAACCCTCTAAAATGAATAAAATCGACTATGTCATGAATGTTCGGTAATAAATCTGTTAATTAATTATTGCTCCTCATACTGATTTTTGTAGGTAAGTTCTCCAGTATGGATTTCTTCCAGCGCTTTGCCGACTGGCTTAAAGCTCACCGGCTTTTCAATCTTGCAGTCATTCTTGATCTGCATGACCCTTGCACGTTTGGCAGCCACAGAAACCAGGGAGTATTTTGAATCAATTTTTTGCAGCAATGAATCGATAGATGGATATAACATATTATTCAGCCTCCAGCATTTTTTTATATCGTAATGAAACTCTTTCCCTGCGGCAATGTTCAGCAATAACAATAGCATTGATACGATTGCACGCAAGCTCCACTTGATCATTTTCCACTACATAATCATATAAGTCCATTAACTCAATTTCTTCCTTCGCAGCAGTCATTCTGCGGTGTATCAGATCATCTGACTCTGTTCCGCGGGTGACTATGCGGTTTTTGAGTTCCGACAAACTTGGCGGTGCAAGGAAGATGAACAAGCCCTCAGGAAATTTTTCCCGAACCTGCCTTGCTCCCTGTACTTCTATTTCCAGGAAAACATCTTTTCCGGCATCTAGAGTTTCTCTTACATAATCAACAGGGGTGCCGTAATAATTGCCCACAAACTCAGCATACTCCAAAAGCTTCCCTTGATCCAGCAGGGCCTCAAATTCCTCCCTTGTCTTAAAGAAATAATCAATTCCGTCCACTTCCCCTTCACGAGGAAGCCTTGTTGTCATTGATATTGAATATTCAAAGGCAGTATCCGGCTGTGAAAAAATTTCTTTTCGCACAGTTCCTTTTCCAACTCCCGAAGGACCAGATAAAACAATCAGTAACCCTTTTTCTCTCATTTCTTTATTTACCCCTCTTCCACGCTGTCATCCCGGTCATGAAGACGGGCTGCAACTGTCTCTGGCTGAACGGCAGATAAAATAACATGATCAGAATCAGTTATAATAACTGCCCTTGTCCTTCTTCCATATGTAGCATCTATTAAAGATCCCCTGTCACGGGCATCCTGTATGATTCTCTTTATCGGAGCTGATTCCGGACTCACGATTGAAACAATCCGGTTTGCGGAAACAATGTTTCCAAAACCGATATTTATGAGCTTGATAGACATTTTTGTCCCCCATCCATATTCTATTGTGACCATGTAACAATTATCATAATCAAACTACTCGATATTTTGAACCTGTTCTTTCATTTTTTCAAGAAAACTTTTCAATTGCACAACATTTTGCGCAATAGCTGCATCAGAGGATTTCGAACCAATTGTATTGACCTCCCGATTCATTTCCTGAACCAAAAAATCAAGCTTTCTTCCCACCGGCTCTTTCTCATTCAGCGTGCCGGAAAATTGGGCAAGATGGCTTTCAAGTCTTGTAATTTCTTCAGTAATGTCTGAACGGTCAGAAAATATCGCCACTTCGGTCAGCAGCCTGCCTTCTTCAATTAAATTTCCTGAGAGTTCCATCATCCTGTCTGCCAGCCGTTTTTTATAATGCTGTGCAACAGCAGGGGCGTAATCCTTTAAACTCTGCAAACAATGTGCAAACTTCTTCAGGTGCATCCCAAGATCTTTAGCAAGAGCTGTTCCTTCTTGAACCCTCATCTTGCGGAGAGCATCGAGAGCAGACGAAAAAGCATCCATTAAAAGAGGTTCAATGGCATCGGGATCATGTGCCGTTTCCCTGATGGCAAACATGCCTTCAATTTGAAGCAAATCAGAAGCGGAAGCTGAAGAGGTTAGCTGGAATTTGCGGCTTGCCTCATCCATCAGCGTAAAATATTGCTCTGCAAGTCCCCAATCAAGCTCCAGCGTTTTATGAGACATGCCTGCACCATCTATAGAAATCATGATTTCGGCCCTGCCTCTTCGTATGTATTCATTCGCTTTTTTCTTTAGCTTTTCTTCAAGCACCAAAATTTGCCGCGGCATCCGGATATTATATTCACAAAATCGATGGTTCACAGTCTTTATTTCTGCTGCCACCTTCACAGAGCTATTTTCCGCTATGCCTCTGCCGTATCCTGTCATACTGATAACCATGTGGAGGCACATCCTTCAATGACTGTTTTAATGAATCCTGTCAGCTCTAAATCTTTACTTAAACAAACGCAATCTATTATGAGTGCATATCATTAAAATCATTATAAAATAAAAAGGTAATAGAGGCGGACTCTACTACCTTGACAATTATATCATATTTCACTTTGTTTTTCTTACTAAAAAAGATCCAGCAAGCAAAAAAGTTGGAATTGATGCCATGCCGAGAATTAATAGCCAGTCTCTAGGAACGATTGGAACAGTATGAAATATCGTCTGAAGCGGCTGATAATAAATGACAGGCAATACCAAAACCAGTGAAGATAGAACTGCACCTACCAGATAAGGATTGCCAAATGGGTTTCTTGAAAAAATGGAAACCTCGCTGCGGCAGTCAAATACATGGATGAGCTGGGCCAGTACCAATGTTGTAAAAGCAACAGTCTGTGCATATGGCAGCCTGTCCGGGTGTGCTTTATACACAACCATAAAAGCGATCAATGTCGATAGACCGATTAAAAATCCGCGTGAAATAATTTTCCAGCCAAGCCCTCTTGCGAAAACGCCTTCACTCTGGCTGCGCGGACCTCTTTTCATCACATTACCCTCTGCCTTATCGAGTCCCAATGCCATTGCAGGAAGTCCATCTGTAACTAAATTCACCCAAAGAATCTGGATTGGAATCAAGGGCAGCGGCAATGCACACAGCATGGCAAAAAACATAACCAGGATTTCCCCTACATTTGAAGCAAGCAGGTATCGGATGAATTTACGGATGTTTTCATAGATATTTCTTCCTTCTTTAATGGCTGATTTGATGGTGGCAAAGTTGTCGTCTAGCAAAATCAGAGAGGAAGCTTCTTTTGCAACGTCTGTTCCTGTGATGCCCATTGAAATTCCAATGTCTGCTGACTTAATGGCAGGCGCATCATTTACCCCATCTCCTGTCATGGCGACAACATGGCCTTTATTTTGGAGAGCTTTAACAATTTTCAGTTTATGTTCTGGAGAAACCCTGGCAAAAACGGCTACGTCTTCCACCGTATTTTCCAGTTCTTCTATAGACATATTCGAGAGCATCCTTCCCTCCATGACCTTTTCCTTTCCGCGCAATATACCAAGCTGCCTTGCAATCGCCTTTGCGGTAGCAGCATGATCTCCTGTTATCATCACCGTTCTGATGCCGGCTTCCCGGCACTCCTTTACAGCTTGCTTTACCTCTGGCCTCGGCGGATCTATCATCCCTTGCAGGCCCATGAAAATCAGGTCTTTCTCTGCTTCTGATTCGTCAAGCAGTACTGTACCGGAAGAAATCGGCTTATATCCTACAGCAATAGTCCTCAGAGCTTGTTCTGCCAAGCCGTCAACTGCCTTTTGAACTTGCTGGACACTGTCTTTTGTCAGGTACTGTGTCTTATCATCCCATAATACTGATTCACATTGAGATATAAGCACATCAGGGGCTCCTTTGGCCACAACGAAATGCTTGCCGGCCTCATCGCTCACTACTACACTCATCATTTTTCTCGTTGAATCAAACGGAAATTCTTTTATAATCCTGAATTTTTCGTTTAACTGTTTTCTGTTTAATCCAGCCTTCATGGCTGCAACCAGAAGTGCTCCCTCAGTGGGATCACCATCCATGATGTATTTTTCATCTTTTGCAAGAAGCTCTGCGTTATTGCAAAGCATGCCGAATGTAAGCAATTGCCTCAATGACTTTTCATCTTTCAGCGATATCTTTTTTCCATCATGAAAGAATTCTCCTTGGGGCTCATATCCCGTCCCGCTGACATTCCAGGTCGTACCTCCGCTCCATAAATGAGTCACAGTCATTTTATTTTGGGTCATAGTTCCTGTTTTATCCGAACAAATGACAGAAGCGCAGCCGAGGGTTTCGACAGCTGGCAGTTTGCGCACGATTGCCTTCTTTTTTATCAAGCGCTGCACACCAAGAGATAAAGCTACTGTCACTATTGCCGGAAGACCTTCAGGAATGGCAGCAACCGCAAGCGACACACCCGCAAGGAACATAGTATAAAGACTATTTCCCTGAATTACGCCTGTAACTACTACAATCAGAGTCAGAAACAAGGCTGTAACGATCAAGATCTTGCCAAGCTGCTCTAGCCTGCGCTGTAAAGGAGTAACCACCGTTTCTGCGGAATGCAGGAGGTCTGCAATTTTGCCCATGGCCGTATTCATGCCAATTCCGATAACAATACCTGTACCGCTTCCACGTGTAACCATGGTTCCCATGAAGGCCATATTTTCCTCATCACCGATTCCATCGGGTTCATGTCCGATTGGTTCATGTGTCTTGACAGCAGGCAGAGATTCTCCTGTTAGAGCAGATTCCTCAATCTCCAGGCTCGATGATTCTATAATTCTCAAATCAGCACCAATACGGTCACCGCTGGAAAACTTAAAAACATCACCGACAACAGCTTCTCTCGAAGGGACTTTCCTCCATTCACCATCCCGCAGAACCTGTATCTGCGGTGCGGCCATATCTTTTAAAGCTTCAAGCGATTTTTCTGCCCTTCTTTCCTGAAAAAAGCCCAAAATACCATTTACGAAGACGATCGCAATAATTGCAATGGCATCGATATATTCTCCGAGCAGTCCGGATATCAAGGTTGCTGCAAGCAAAACGATTACCATAAAATCTTTAAACTGCGCAAAGAACAGTAAAAGTGCCGATTGTTTTTCACCCTCGTGAAGTTCGTTATAACCCTTATCCTGCTGCCTCTTTTTAACTTCTTCATCTGTCAGCCCATGCTTCCTATTTGTCTGCAGGGCGGACTCGATTTCTTTTGCATTCATTTCCCGGAACTTCATTCAGTATCACACATCCTCCACTTAGAATGAAACGGCGGCCCGTTTCCTTTAGCAGCCATAAAATCCAAACACACCTTCACTGAACCAATGAAACATCCATCACGTCTCTTCTTCCATGCATATTCAGACTCGTCCCAAAAAATGATATAATTATAAGAAAAGCGAAAGCGCCTTGAATAGCTCGCGAAGCAAATAGGGATTTGACCTTTGAAGGCGCTCTTTGCCTTCGGAGGACAAATCATCTTTTGCACAGCGAGCTAGGCGCTGCAGCTGGACAACCGAAATGCGAAAGCGCCTTGTCAGCCTCGACCAGCATAAGACGCATAAGCATAGAAGGCGCCCTTTGCCTTCAATGATTATGTGGCTTATGACCTCGAGAGGCTAGGCGCTGCAGCTGGACCGAAAAGCGAAAGCGCCTTGAATAGCTCGCGAAGCAAATAGGGATTTGGCCTTTGAAGGCGCTCTTTGCCTTCGGAGGACAAATCATCTTTTGCACAGCGAGCTAGGCGCTGCAGCTGGACAACCGAAAAGCGAAAGGGCCTAATTTTTAGGATCAAAGACTAGGAACGCCGCGTCCTGCGGCAACGTCTTTGTGACCCCCATCCTGGGGGCCTAAGCAAATAGGGATTTGGCCATCGAAGGCGATCTTTGCCATCGGGGGACAAATCATCTGCCAATGTTCGAAGGCTAAATACTCTGCTTCCTGCAGAAACGCCTTCATGACCTGCATCCTGCAGGCCCCAGCGGGCTAGGCGCTGCAGCTGGACAACCGAAAAGCGTAAGCGCCTTGAATAGCCTCGACTAGCATAGGACGCATAAACATAGAAGGCGCTCTTTGCCTTCAATGCTTATGTGGCTTATGACCTCTAGATGTTAGGCGCTGCAGCTGGACAGAAAAGCGTAAGCGCCTTGATTAGCCTCGACCAGCATAGGACGCATAAGCATAGAAGGCGCCCTTTGCCTTCAATGATTATGTGGCTTATGACCTCGAGAGGCTAGGCGCTGCAGCTGGACAACCAATTTGCGTAAACGCCTGAGAATTGCCCAAAGTAAAGCATCTTATAGCGAAAGTTGCCCTCATCAATGTTAAGATGGAAGATAACCTTATATTTATTATGCAAGTACTAGAGTAAAGGAAGTATGATATATGTCTTTTGATGGCTTATTTACCAAAGCAATGACTGAGGAAATTTCCGCACTTTTAACAGGCGGAAGAATCAACAAAATTAATCAGCCGTATAAAAATGAACTTGTTTTTATCGTCCGTGCCGGCGGGAAAAACCATAAGCTGCTGCTCTCCGCACATCCAAGCTATGCCAGGGTTCAGGTGACACAGGAGAGCTATGAGAATCCTAAAGAGCCGCCTATGTTCTGCATGCTTTTAAGAAAACACCTTGAAGGGTACACAATAGAAAATATTTATCAGTCCGGCCTGGACAGAATCATTATTTTTGAGGTGAAAGGAAGAAATGAACTTGGCGATATTTCACAGAAGAAATTAATTGTGGAAATCATGGGACGGCACAGCAATATCATCCTTGTTGACCAAGAGAGAAATATGATCCTTGATAGCGTTAAACACGTGTCATACGCTGTCAACAGCTACCGGGCTGTCCTGCCGGGCCAAACGTATCTGGCTCCGCCGCCGCAGGAGAAAATCAATCCTTTTACTTCCAATGAAGAAGAACTTTCAAGAGTGCTTGACTTCAATGCCGGAAAGCTTGACCGCCAGCTTGTTGACCATTATGCAGGCGTCTCTCCATTATTTGCAAAGGAAGTGATCATCCGCGCAGGATTAGCGAACCGTTCAACAGTTCCTGCCGCATTTTTTTCTCTAATTAATATTCTCAAAGGGCATGAATATTCCCCTTCATTAATAAGTGATGAAAATAAAGAGTCGTTTTATATGATTCCGCTTGAACATATTGGGCATAATACGCGAACCTTTCCTACTTTAAGCGAGCTATTGGACCGCTATTATTTTGGAAAAGCTGAGAGGGACAGGGTCAAGCAGCAGGGGAATGATTTAGAGCGTTTTATCTCAAATGAAATCGACAAAAATCAGAAAAAAATAGGAAAGCTGCAAAAGACACTGAAGGATAGTGAACGCGGCGAACAATATCAATTGTTTGGCGAGCTTCTGACAGCAAATTTATTCCAGATTAAACGCGGCATGAAAGAAGTAGAAGTGGTTAATTATTATACCGAAGATAGCCAGACGGTAAAAATCCCTTTAAGTCCGCAAAAATCACCTTCTGAAAATGCACAAAAATACTTTTCCAGATACCAAAAAGCAAAGAATTCAGTAGGCTTCGTACTGGATCAAATTGAAAAGGCTGAAACAGAAGTTGCTTACTTTGAAACCCTTTATCAGCAGCTTCAATCCGCTTCTCCGCGGGATATTGAAGAAATAAGGGAAGAGCTTCAGGAAGAAGGTTACATTCGCCAGAAGCAAAGAAAAGGAATGAAAAAACCGGCAAATAGCAAGCCGCAGCTGGAAACCTACTATTCTTCTGAAGGAGATCCCATATTCGTCGGCAAAAACAATAAGCAAAATGACTATCTGACAAATAAGTTTGCCAGAAGAGATGAATTGTGGTTCCATACAAAGGATATTCCTGGCTCCCATGTGGTCATCCGCAGCGAGGAACCAAGCGAACAATCAATCAAGGAAGCAGCTGCTTTGGCAGCCTACTTCAGCAAGGCAAAAGATTCTGGTTCTGTCCCGGTGGATTTTACAAAAGTCCGCTATGTAAAAAAACCAAATGGCTCAAAACCCGGTTTTGTCATTTATGACAACCAGCAGACGGTTTACGTTACACCACAAGCCGATCTGGTCATCTCTTTAAAAGAAAACCGTTCTGTAAAATAAAACATCAATGGTTTTCTCCGCCATGCTCAGGACTTCTTCAATGACTTTCAAGTCTGGATCAGAGTTTTCCATCCGCTAAAGCTGGATAAAATAAACAAGCTTGCCCCATGTGCGGGGCAAGCTTGTTTGTGCTTTATACGCTGAGCCAGGCTTTATCAGCCGGGTCCTTTTTCCATTGACGAAGTTTTTCCAGATCTCCTTTTGCAATATATCCAGATTCACTTGCTGCTTGAATTAAAGATGTATAATCACATAGCGAATAAGTTTTGATTTGCTCTTTTTCAAACCTCTCAATTCCGCTGGATAATCCGTAGGTGAATATTGAAACCACTCCAGCTACTGCACATCCAGCTTCCTGCAGGGCTTTAACAGCCGTTATGGAGCTTCCGCCCGTTGAGATCAAATCCTCCACGACGACTGCTTGCTGTCCTGGATTGATTTTCCCTTCAATCTGGTTTTGTTTTCCGTGCCCCTTTGCCTTTGAGCGAACATAGCACATCGGGAGATCCATAAGGCTGCTGACCCATGCAGCATGCGGAATCCCTGCCGTAGCCGTACCCGCTATCAATTCTGTTCCAGGGAAATGCTGAAGAATTAATTCCTTCAACCCCAGCGCGATTTCATTGCGTACTTCCGGATACGACATCGTCAGGCGATTATCGCAATATATAGGAGATTTAATTCCGGAAGACCATGTAAACGGTTCATGAGGTTTGAGGCTGACTGCACCAATGGATAATAACTGCTCTGCTATTTTCTTTTTCATACCCTTGTCCCCTTCCAGGCTTTAAGAATAGTTTCATAGGCTTGGGCAGGATCAGCCGAACCCGTAATTGCCCTGCCGCACACAATAGCATCTGCACCAGCCGATCTTGCCTGCTCCGGTGTTGCCACTCTATTTTGGTCGTGAATATCATGTTCTTTCACCCTGATTCCAGGAGCAACCGTAAAAAAACCTGTACCGAGATGTTCATGGATTTTTTTGACTTCATGTATTGAGCAAACTGCACCATCAAGGCCTGAATCGCTGACAAGTCTTGCATAGTGCAAAACAGAGGCATCAAGAGTTTCTTTTATCAGCTGTTCATTTTGCATTTGCCATTGAGAAGTGCTAGTCAACTGTGTAACGCCGATGCACATGGGACGCTTCTTTCCGGCAGCCGTTCCTGCATCAAGGCCCTCAAGCGCTGACTCCATCATTCTCTTGCCTCCTGCTGCATGCACGTTGACAATATCCGGTTCAAGCGAAGCAAGACCCTTCATTGCTGATTTAACGGTATTAGGAATATCATGCAATTTCAAATCCAGAAAAACCTTATGTCCGAGTTCCTTCAAGGTATATATAATGGATGGTCCGTTTTGATAATAAAGCTCCATCCCTATTTTTAAAAAGAGCCCGGAATCTCTAAAATCCGATAGAAATTCCTTCACTTTTTTTGTGTCGGGAAAATCAAGCGCGATGATAAGCGGGTTTTCCATGTCTTTTCCAGCTCCTTCCCCTGCATTCAGAAATGTGATCAAACCCAAGTTCTTCGAGAAGCACAGGCAGTTTTTCAATGATTTCCGGGCATATAAATGGATCGGTAAAGTTCGCTGTGCCGACTGCAGCAGCACTCGCACCTGCGTAAAAAAACTCAATGACATCTTCCGCGGACGAAATTCCGCCCATGCCGATAATCGGGAGATCCACATGCTGGCTTACTTCGTAAATCATCCGAAGTGCCACCGGCTTGATTGCAGGGCCGGACAGACCCCCTGTTTTGTTTGCCAGTACCGGTTTTGCTGTTTTTACGTCCAGGCGCATCCCCAAAAGTGTATTGATCATGGTTAATCCGTCTGCTCCTCCATCTTCCGCTGCTTTAGCCATTTCTATTATATTTGTTACATTCGGGGACAGCTTTACATAGACTGGAACCTCAGATACTTCTTTTACTGCTTTTGTGACTGTTTTAGCCACTTCAGGATTCGTTCCGAAAGCAATACCGCCTTCCCTGACATTAGGGCAGGAGATATTCAGCTCCAGCGCTTTCACATTTTGTGCTTTGCTGATTTCCCTAGCGACTGTAATGTAGTCTTCAATCCTCGAGCCGGCTATATTCGCCACGATGGGCACGTCAAAACGGCTAAGCCATTTTAGCTCTTCATTTATAACCTTTTCGAGACCTGGATTTTGCAGTCCAATAGCATTCAGCATTCCGGATGGAGTTTCTGCGACCCTCGGGGTATCATTTCCAAACCTGGGCTCTGGTGTTGCTGCTTTGATCATGATAGCCCCAAGCTCGTTTAAGTCATATAGCCCGCTGAATTCCCTGCCAAATCCAAAACATCCGGATGCAGGCATAACAGGATTTTTCAGCTCCAGGCCAGGCAATTCAGTGTATAGCCTGTTCATAAGATCACCTCTCCTGCGCGAAAAACCGGACCATCGCTGCAAACTTTTCTATAGCCCGTTCCATCATGATCATCACCAGTGCGGCAGACGCATGCAAAGCACGCCCCAATTCCGCATCCCATCCGTTCCTCAAGTGAAAGATACAAATTTTTATCTTCATATCTTTTTGCCAGTTCCTTCAGCATAAGGGTTGGCCCGCAAGAGAAGATAAAGTCAAAATCATCGGCAATACTGTCCATAATATCAGTGACGAAGCCTTTCTTTCCGTATGTTCCATCTGCGGTTGCTATACGTGTTTCACCGAGTTTTGCAAATTGTCTTTCATAGAAAACAGCTTTTTTCGTCTGGAAACCCAATGTGTGAAGAACATTTGCACCGCGTTTTTTAAGCCTGCAGGAAAGTTCGTATAATGGCGGCACACCGATGCCGCCTCCTGCCAGAAGCACATTATCGCCAGCATTGACTTTCTCAACCGGAAAGCCATTTCCCAGCGGGCCAAGCACGTCCACTGAATCATTTTCCTTTTTCTCGGATAAAAGCGCAGTACCTTTTCCGTCAGCCCGATATATCATAGTAAACTGATTTTCCTTGCTGTTAATGGAACAAATGCTGATGGGCCTTCTTAAGAGCGGCTCGCTTCCTTGCCCGGTTTTCACATGCACAAACTGCCCAGGCTGTGTCATTTCAGAAACAAGTCCGCCCTGAAGTGTCAATTCGAATATGTTTTCTGCAATTTCTGTCTGCTTTGCAATTTTCATTTTTTCTTTTTTAATCACGAAGTAATCATCTCCCGGCTATTATCGGTCTTTTCCATAGCTTCTGCTGAAAAATTCATCGATTCGATAACCCGTAAAATAGCTGCAGCTGTATCAAGGGATGTTAAACATGGAATGCCATTTTCTACAGATTCACGCCTGATTCTAAAACCATCACGTTCAGGCTGTTTTCCCTTTGTCAGAGTATTGACAATAAGCTGTGCCTCACCGCTGCGGATTACATCCAGCAGGCTTCTCTCCCCTTCGCCGATTTTCCCTACAGTCAAAACCGGTATAGAAGCCTCCGTTAATAGAGCCGCCGTCCCGCTAGTTGCCAGCAGCTTATATCCGATATTATGAAAACGGCGTGCAAGCTTCAGGGCTTCCTGTTTGTCCTTGTCCGCTACTGTCAGAAGAACAGATCCATGCTCTTTTATCCTGATCCCCGAGGCTACAAGCCCCTTATATAAAGCCTTCTCAAGTGTATGGTCCTTACCCATCACTTCTCCGGTAGATTTCATTTCAGGTCCAAGTGTAATATCAACTCTTCTTAACTTGGCAAAAGAAAACACAGGAACTTTTACATAAACTCCTTTTTTCTCAGCGATAAGACCACCGGGCCATCCAAGTTTTTCGAGGCTGCTCCCCAAAATAACCTTTGTTGCAAGATTGGCCATCGGCACACTTGTAATCTTGCTCAAAAAGGGGACGGTCCGGCTGGATCTCGGATTTACCTCTATTACATAGACTTCATCATTGCTGATCACATATTGGATGTTTAATAAACCGATAATATTCAAGCCTTTGGCCAGGCGCGCGGTGTATTCTGCAATTCTATCTTCTTGATCTTTCGTAAGGCTCTGCGGGGGGTATACTGCAATCGAGTCGCCCGAATGCACTCCTGCCCTCTCTATATGTTCCATGATGCCTGGGATGATCACGGTTTCTCCATCCGAAATCGCGTCTACTTCAATTTCTTTGCCTGTTAAATAACGGTCAATAAGCACTGGATGCTTCGGATTTACCTTAACTGCATTCTTCATATAGTGAAGCAGTTCATCTTCTTTATAAACGATTTCCATAGCCCTTCCGCCAAGCACATAGGATGGCCTTACCAAAACTGGATAGCCTATATCATCTGCGATGGCTGCCGCTTCTTCTGCTGAAAAAGCGGTTTTTCCTTTTGGCTGGGGAATGCCGAGCTCTGTTAATGCCTGCTCGAATTTATTCCTGTTTTCTGCACGGTCAAGGTCTTCAATGGAGGTCCCGAGAATCCTGACTCCCCTTTCCGCCAGCTGTGCAGCCAGATTAATTGCTGTCTGGCCCCCAAATTGCACAACAACACCGATCGGTTTTTCCAGATCGACAATATGCATGACATCTTCTATTGTCAAGGGTTCAAAATACAGCTTGTCTGAAATGCTGAAATCCGTTGAAACCGTTTCAGGATTATTGTTGATGATAATCGCTTCATAGCCGGCCTCTTTAATCGCCCGGACTGAGTGTACGGTTGCATAATCAAATTCCACACCCTGGCCGATCCTGATCGGACCTGATCCAAGGACAACGACACTCTCCTTATCAGTGACTATGGACTCGTTTTCTTCTTCATACGTTCCATAGAAATAAGGAGTTTCTGATTCAAATTCCGCTGCACAAGTATCCACCATCTTGAACACAGGAACAATTCCTTCCTCACTTCGCCAGACGTAGATTTCTTTTTCATTTGCATTCCATAGTGAAGCAAGCTTTTTATCGGAATATCCTAATCTCTTTGCTTTGAAGGCTATTTCTTTATCAAATGGAGAAGCAGCAGCTTCTTTTTCAAATGATATTATTTTTTTCAGTTTATGAAGGAAAAATAAATCAATCTTGCTCCATTCATGGATGGTTTCGATGCTTATTCCGCTGCGTATTGCTTCTCCTATATAAAACAGTCGTTCATCCCCTGCTTTGCGGATACGTTTTTCCAGCATGGCGGCTTCAAATCCGCCTGGCAGCTCCAGATGGTGCAATCCTGCCTCAAGCGATCGAACCGCTTTTAGAATCGATTCCTCAAATGTACGCCCAATGGCCATAACCTCTCCCGTAGCTTTCATCTGAGTGCCAAGCCTGCGGTTAGCTGATTCAAACTTATCAAAAGGCCAGCGCGGGATTTTTGTTACCACATAATCGAGTGCCGGTTCAAAGCTTGCATAGGTTTTGCCCGTAACAGGATTCATCATTTCGTCAAGCGTAAGCCCCACTGCAATTTTCGCAGCAAGTTTGGCTATCGGATAGCCGGTTGCTTTTGAAGCAAGCGCTGATGAACGGCTTACTCTCGGGTTTACCTCTATCACATAATATTGATAGCTATCGGGATCCAGGGCAAGCTGTACATTGCAGCCACCTTCAATTTTCAGAGCCCGGATAATTTTAAGGGATGCATTTCTTAGCATTTGATGCTCTCTGTCGCTTAGAGTCTGGGTTGGGGCTGCAACGATAGAATCACCAGTATGGATTCCGACCGGATCAAAGTTTTCCATATTGCAGACGACAATGGCATTATCCTTTGAATCTCTCATGACTTCATATTCGATTTCCTTGAAGCCTGCAATGCTTTTCTCAATCAGACATTGTGAAACAGGGCTGCTTTTCAGTCCGCCTGCTACGATTTCTTCCAGCTCCTTTTCATTTTCACAAATGCCGCCGCCAGTTCCTCCAAGTGTGAATGCCGGCCGGACTATGATTGGGAAGCCTATCTTTTCGACAAAATTCTTTGCTTCCTGAATGGAATGGATGATATCGCTGTCAGGGACTGGCTCACCCAGCTCATTCATCAAGGACCTGAACAAATCTCTGTCTTCCGCCTTTTCAATGGCAGAGAGTTTCGTGCCGATGACTTTAACACCGCATTCCTCGAGAATTCCTGCATTAGCAAGCTCCACTGCCATATTCAAGCCAGTCTGTCCTCCCAATGTAGGAAGCAGCACATCCGGCCGTTCTTTACGGATAATTCTAGAGACGAATTCAAGTGTAATCGGCTCTATGTAAACGGCATCCGCCATTTCGCTGTCCGTCATGATGGTAGCCGGATTGGAGTTGATCAGTATCACCCTGTATCCCTCTTCTTTTAATGCGATGCAGGCTTGGGTACCGGCATAATCGAATTCTGCCGCCTGGCCGATTACAATCGGCCCTGATCCAATTACTAGAATGCTTTTGATGTCTGTTCGTTTCGGCATATTTATTTCCCCTCTTTCTGAGATGTTTGCATCATGCTAAGAAATTCATCAAATAAATAGTTGGCATCTTCCGGTCCTGGTGAGGCCTCTGGATGATACTGGACAGTGAATGCAGAAAAACGTTTATGTTTTAATCCCTCTATTGTGCTGTCATTCAATCCGATATGGGTGATTTCAAGCTCTTTCCCTTCAACTGAGTTTTCCTGGACTGTATAGCCATGGTTTTGAGAAGTAAGGGCTACCTTTCCTGTTTTTAAGTCTTTGACAGGATGATTCGCCCCTCTATGCCCAAACTTCATTTTTTCTGTATCGGCCCCATTTGCAAGTGCAAAAAGCTGGTGGCCAAGACATATTCCAAATAGCGGCACCTTTTGCTGAATGTTTTTAATCATATGGATTGCTTCTGGAACATCTTTTGGATCTCCAGGCCCATTAGAGAGCATCACTCCATCGGGGCTTAAGCTTAGTACTTCTTCAGGTGAAACATTATATGGAACGACAACCACATCACAGTCCCTGTTATTTAGTTCCCGGAGGATTCCGTGCTTCATGCCAAAGTCAACAAGAACCACCCGTTTTCCCCTGCCGGGACTGGGGTATGGCGTCTTTACGGATACCTTTTTAACCTGATCGGCTGAAATCACTGAAGCTTTCAGCTGCTGAAGAGCTTCTTCTGCATTCCGCCCTTCGTTTGAGAAAATGCCTTTTAGAGTTCCATGCTTCCGGATAATCCTTGTAAGCTTTCTTGTATCAATGCCGCTGATGCCTGGAATATTCTTGTGCTTCAAATATTCATCCAGTGACATCCCGCTTCTCCAATTCGAGGGGAAATCCGCAGCTTCCCGTACCACTAAACCGGCAACCGCAGGGGAAATCGATTCAAAATCATCGCGGTTAATTCCGTAATTCCCAATTAAAGGATAAGTCAGTGTGACAATCTGTCCGCAATATGACGGATCTGACAAGATTTCCTGATAGCCTGTCATGCTTGTATTGAATACCACTTCGCCGAATTTTTCTGAATCACTTCCGAATGCTTCACCTGTAAAAATGGTTCCATCTTCTAAGATAAGCTGCCGTTTCATCATTTTCCCCCTCCAAGTTCCCATGCTATTATACCTTCTGAGATAGTCATAACCGGCCACCCACTGCACATCTTCCCAATGAATGGGGTGTTTTTTCCTTTGGAAAGGAAATCCTCGCTCCTGATTTCTTTTTTGTATTCCAGATCAATCAGCACAATGTCTGCCAGCGATCCTTCTTCAAGACTGCCATATGGAAGTGAAAAGCTCCCGGCAGGTTTTACGGTCAGGAAATCAGTTAGCTCACCAAGTGTGATTACACCTGTTTTAACAAGATTGGTATAAAGCAGCGGAAAAGCTGTCTCAAGGCCTGTAATGCCAAATGGCGCAAGAAGAATGCCTTCTGCTTTTTCTTCAGCTGTGTGCGGAGCATGGTCTGTAGCAATAAAGTCAATGGTACCGTCAAGCAGCCCCTCGAGCAGAGCCTGCTGGTCTTCCCTTCCTCTTAGGGGAGGATTCATTTTATAGTTAGGGTCAAGTCCGGGAATATCTTCTTCACATAACAGCAGATGGTGGGGAGTCACTTCAGCAGTAACCCGGATTCCTGCCCTTTTTGCATCACGGACCGTCCTTACCGATTCCTTTGTGCTGATGTGGCACACATGGTAATGACAGCCGGCTTTTTCCGCCAGTAAAACATCTCTTGCAATATGTACACTTTCACAAACAGAAGGAATACCGGGAATATCGTGTTCAGCTGAGAATGCCCCTTCATGGACTGCCCCATTATTAATCAATGAATGCTCTTCACAATGGGCAACAATGGACATTCCAAGTTCTCCAGCTTTCTTCATAGCCCTGAGCATCATTCCCGCTTCCTGGATGCCTACACCATCATCGGTGAAGGCAAACGCCCCTGCATTCTTCAATTCTTCAAAATCCGTAAGCTCTTTCCCCGCTTCACGTACCGTAATGGAAGCGTAAGGCAGTACCCTGACTGCAGCCGTTTCTTCAATTTTTTTTGCCAGCTTTTCCAAATGCTCCGCACTGTCTGGGACCGGTCTTGTATTCGGCATGGCAGCCACTGTTGTAAAACCTCCTCTTGCAGCAGCGAGTGTACCTGTAGCAATAGTTTCTTTTTTCTCCCCTCCCGGCTCCCTCAAGTGCACATGAAGGTCGATAAACCCCGGTGAAATAAACAGTCCTTCTGCATTTATAACTTCAGAGCCCTCATCAGGAAGATCGCGGCCTATTTTTGAAATCAATTTTCCATCTATTTCGATATCTGTTTTCACCAGGTTATGATTTTCATCAAGCCATACTCCATTTTTGATCAGTTTTTTCATTGTTAGATCTCCCTTCGTTTCGCTCTAATAGTGTCCTTAAAACAGCCATTCTGATAAATACTCCATTTGCCATTTGCTTAAATATCCGGGAACGGCTGCATTCAACTAAGTCACTGTCTATTTCTACTCCTCTATTGACGGGGGCCGGGTGCATAATGATTGCGCCTTTTTTCATGCTTGACTCTCTCTTTTTGGTGAGCCCATATTGCTTGAGGTAATTCTCCTTCACAAGAAATGGACTTTGATGCCTTTCATGCTGGATTCTCAGCAGCATGACCACGTCGGAAGTTTCTATCGCTTCCTCTATTTCCACGTAACTGCTCGCACGATCATCGTTAAACCATTCTTTTGGCCCAGAAAAAACAACCTCTGAACCTAATCGTTTAAGTGCCTCTGCATTTGACCTCGCAACCCGGCTATGTGCAGCGTCTCCAATGATTGAAATCTTCAAGTCTTTAAAACCATGAAACTCTTGTTTGATTGTCATTAAATCCAATAGAGATTGTGTTGGATGATGTCCGCAGCCATCTCCGGCATTGATGATCGAAAGCTTGAGCCTGTCTGCCAGTTCGTCAAAGTAATGATCCTTTTCATGCCTGATGACCAGAGCTCGTATGCCAATCGCTTCCAGCGTCCTTGCTGTATCGTATAGAGATTCTCCCTTTAACACACTCGAATAGCCTGCTTCAAAAGGAATTACATCTAGGCCAAGCTTCCTTTCCGCTGCTTCGAAGCTGCATTTCGTCCTTGTACTGGGCTCAAAAAAAAGATTGCTAATCATCGTCTGGTGTTCCGGCCTCCACTCATCACCTCTTGAAAAACCTTCGGCCAAACTGATGATTTCTTTCATTTCATGAGTGGTTAAGGCATTCATCGTTAATAAATCTTTCATCCAAAACACTCCCCTTTACCGCTTTATCTCAAAAAAAAGCCCTGCCATCAAGGCAGGGTGCATATAATAAAAGCTCAAGACTGTGATGCAGTGAAACTGTGCACAGTATGGACTTTTATTGCACACCCTTATCAGCCTCTCTGGACTTCCTTTAAAAGGTGAATCTTTGTATTTATTTTTTCAAATCTATTTCATTCATCCTAAACACACATTAAATCAGGAAACTGAGCGGCTGCCCTTTTCATCCTGTTCTGCATCCTCAAAAACTTTCACATCCTTTTCTTTTCCCGGGAGAATCAGGTTAAGCACAATTCCGATAAGTGCTGCCAAGGCCATCCCGGAAAGAGAGACGTCTTTATTGAGCTTTACAAATGCTCCTCCTACCCCAACAACCAGGATGACCGAAGAAATCATTAAATTGCGTTTGCTTTCAAAATCTGTCTTATGATCCACAAGCATTCTTAATCCGCTAGAGGCAATGATGCCAAACAGCAGGATGGAGATGCCTCCCATAACCGCCTGCGGGATGGAGCTGATGACAGCCGATATCTTCCCTACAAAACCAAAGATGACAGCCGTTACAGCAGCGCCGCCAATCACGTAGACACTGAAGGCCCTTGTAATGGCCAAAACTCCGATATTCTCGCCATAAGAGGTCAGCGGCGGTCCCCCTATCAATGAGCCAATTATGATCCCTGCACCGTCACCCATGATTGAACGGTGAAGGCCTGGTTTTTTAATAAAATCCCTGCCGACTACCTTACTTAAAACCATTTGATGTCCTAGATGTTCAGACAGAGTGACAATGGTCACCGGGAGCATGATAAACACTACCTGCCATGAAAAATGCGGCGTGTATGTCCCAAATGGAATCATGAAATCAGGGACTTGAAACCAATGTGCAGCCTTTATTCCGGAAAAATCCACTATTCCTGCAATAACAGATGAGGCATAGCCGGTAATTATTCCGATTAATATGGGGATAATCCCAAAAAATCCTTTGAAGAATACGGAGCTTAAAATGGTCACGGCCAGTGTTATAAGTGCAATGGCTATATGTGTTTTGCTGTAAATCAGCTCACTGGCCGGAGCACCAAAATTTTTATACATGGCCATATTCACGGCAGTTCCCGCAAGACTGAGTCCGATTACGATAATGACCGGTCCCACAACTATTGGCGGAAGAAGCTTCATCAGCCAGCGCAGACCGGCTTTTTTTATTATGAGGGCAATTAGTCCGTATACAAGGCCGGCTGCAAAACAGCCAATCATGGCCGATTCAGGTCCGCCGGCAGCCTTGGCGGTTATTATCGGGGATATGAATG
This sequence comes from Bacillus sp. MUM 13, assembly GCF_001866725.1. NCBI lineage: Bacteria > Bacillati > Bacillota > Bacilli > Caryophanales > Bacillaceae > Bacillus > Bacillus sp. MUM 13. The sequence goes on along the minus strand of NZ_MLYQ01000001.1, from coordinate 62,512 downwards.
CAAATGATGATCCCAGGTAGGCAGGTATTTGGCCCTTAGTAATCAGCAGATAAGAAAGGGTCCCGAGCCCGCTTGATATTAGTGCAATACCTGGGCTAAGCCCCACTAGAAACGGTACAAGCACCGTTGCTCCAAACATTGCGAATAAATGCTGCAGGCTTAATGTAACCCATTGTCCTGCTTTAGGCACATCCCTTACATCAAGAACGGCCGTTTTTTTCTTTTCTTCCATCATGTAATCCCCCTTATTTTTCAGAAATGAGCTGTTATCTTACAGCACGGCAGGCATGGACTTTCATTTTTGATTTAATTTGCCAATTCAATGACCTTGCCGGGTTATGCTGTCCCGTATTATTGCATGAAAAAGGCCCTCTTTGATGCAAAGAGGGTCCTGCAGACATGCCGGCCCCTCCGGCATTGTCTGTTTCTCCCCTTTGTCAGCCTCTCTGGACTGCTCGTTAAAAGGGTATACTATTCAGTTTCAAAAATGCTTACCTGGTCTGTTGCATCTATTTCCTTTAAAGCGACCATAATTTTTTCAGTTTGTGATGTCGGGACGTTTTTCCCCACATAATCAGCTCTGATCGGCAATTCACGGTGGCCTCTGTCTATAAGGACTGCCAGCTGTATTTGTGATGGTCTCCCGATATCAACTAGAGCATCCATGGCTGCTCTTACTGTCCTTCCAGTATATAGCACGTCATCAATCACGATTACTTTCTTTTCAGAGATATCGGCCGGAATATCTGAGCCTTTCACCAGCGGATTTCCATCTTCTGTCTTCTTCGTTAAATCATCGCGGTATAAGGTAATATCCAGTTCGCCTACAGCAATTTCTTTCCCCTCAATTTCGTAAATTCTTGAGGCAAGTCTATTTGCCAGGAATATCCCGCGAGTCTTTATCCCAATGAGGATGCTGTCTTCAATGCCTTTATTTCTTTCGATTATTTCATGTGCAATCCGGGTCAGCGCTCTGCGAATCGCCTGTTCATCCAGCACTATGGCTTTTTCCTTCATAGCATTTCGCCCCACTTTTACATTCTTTTAGTTTTTTGGCACCGCACATGTCCCAGGGAACAAATAAAAATCCCCATGCCTGAGAGGGCATGGGGATTTAAGGCTGGTTATGCTTTGCATTGCATAGTCAGGCAATCCGTTTTCCTTGCCAGTCTCTCTGGACTGTTTTAAAGGGTCATATAAGTTATTCTTATATTATATTTTTAATTCCGTTTTGTCAATTGCTTTTTGAAACGTAATCCAGGACTTCCAAAAATTCTTTCGGAAGCGGGGCTTCAAATTCCATATATTCCTTCGTCCTTGGGTGCACAAAACCAAGAAGCCCGGCATGAAGAGCCTGTCCGTTAATATCCAGGGTCTTCCTTATCCCATATTTAGGATCTCCAACGAGCGGAAAGCCGATGTACTTCATATGCACACGGATTTGGTGTGTTCTTCCTGTTTCAAGCTGGCATTCAACATGTGTAAAAGAATTAAATCTTTCGATAACCCTGAAATGTGTGACAGCATGCTTTGAGTTCTCTTCTGTTACCGTCATGCTCTGCCTGTCTTTTTTATCGCGGCCTATCGGTGCATCAATTGTTCCGTAGTCATGAGGAATCACTCCGTGGACAATTGCCTGATATTTTCTTGTGACCGTTTTGTCAACAAGCTGCTGAACAAGATTTTCGTGAGCCATATCATTCTTGGCGACCATAAGCAATCCAGATGTATCCTTGTCAATTCGATGAACAATGCCTGGACGCATAACACCATTGATTCCGGATAAATCAGTACAATGCGCCATCAGGCCATTGACCAATGTCCCTGTTGTATGGCCAGGTGCAGGATGGACAACCATACCGCTTGGTTTATTCACGACTAGAACATCGGCATCTTCATAATAAATTTCAAGATTCATTTCTTCAGGCAAAACATCGAGGTTCACAAGATCAGGAATCGTAACAGTGATTTCATCTCCAGGTGTGCCTTTATAGTTGGTCTTGACTGCAGATCCGTTAACTGTCACATGTCCTTCCTTTATCCATTGCTGAACCTGTGTTCTCGACCATTCTCCATTTAAAGAGGACAGGACTTTATCAATTCTTTCATTTTTCTGGTTGTCATCCAGGATGTACGTATGTTTATCCATTCTTTTTCTCCTTTGAAAGCTTCTCTTCAAGAAGCATGAAAATAACAAGTAAAATAACCCCTATGCAAAGGGCTGAATCGGCAATATTGAATACCGGAAAGTTATAGCTGAAAATATAGGTGTGAATAAAATCGACTACCTCTTTACGGGCTGCCCGGTCAATGAAGTTGCCAATTGCACCTCCAAGCATCAGTCCTAGTGATGCACCCAGTAAAGCGCTCTTTTTTCCCATCTTTTGAATATAGTAAATCAATCCAGCAATCACAGCAAGGGTAATCAGATAGAAGAACCACATTTGCCCCTGCAGAATCCCCCATGCTGCACCGCGGTTTCTGTGTGAAGTGATATAGAAAAAATTCCGGATAATTTCAATGCTGTCTCCATAATTCATTTTTTTCACAATGAGCCATTTTGTCGCCTGATCAAGCGCTATAACAAAAAGGGCCAGTAAGTAATATGGCACAGACAATCCCCCAAACTAAAAAAGTCTCTATTCTCTTTTTGAATTGTAGCATACTCTCTGTACATTGCCTAATGAAGATTTCCTGCAAACTCGATTTCCTATTTATAGATGGCCTGCAAGCCGGTTTTATAAATAGGCTGTTTTCGTAAATTTTGTTGCTATGGAACGAGTGGGTGATTTCTGCTTCAGGGTGCTCGCTTTCCGCAGGGCGGGAGTCTCGCACCTTACCCTCCAATCAATCCGGTTAAACAACAGGATTGCCTCACAGAATATATAAAAAAACAACAATATTTAAAAAAGGGCCTATAAATAAAAAGGGGCACGAGCTAAGCCGTGCCCCTCCTTTATGCATTTCTTACATTACTGCTGCGGTTCGTAGTATTCTTTGATGACAGAAGCACATCTTGGGCAAAGTGTAGGATACTCTTCAACCTGGCCCACTTCCTCTGTAACATTCCAGCAGCGTTCACATGTCTCGCCTTCAGCTTTTGTCACTGTGATTGTTGCATGCTCCAGACTTAATGCGCCTTCTGGTGCTTTTTCGATGTCGCTTACTTCAAATGCAGAAACGATGAAAAGCTGTTCAAAGCTTTCTTCGATGCTATTGAGAAGTTGCTTGGTTTTTTCATTCACATAAACTGCAACTTTTGCATTCAGTGATTTTCCGATAATCTTTTTATTGCGGGCTTCTTCGAGTGCTTTTAGCACATCATTGCGAAGATCCATGAAGGCACTCCATTTTTCTTCAAGTGCTTCTGCATTTTCCAAAGTTCTGCCCTCAGGCATTAATGTCAGCTGGACGCTTTCTTCTTCAGCTCCAGGGATATAAGCCCAGACTTCATCTGCTGTATGAGGGAGAATTGGAGATACCAGCTTAGCAAGGCTGACAAGGACTTCATAAAGAACTGTCTGAATCGCCTTCCGTTCTGTTCCGTCTGGTGCCTCACAATATAAAATGTCTTTTGCATAATCCAAGTAAAAAGCACTCAGATCAAGGGTACAGAAATTATTCACCAAATGATAGATGTTGGCAAATTCGTAATTCTCATAGCCCTGCTTCACTGATGAAATCAGTTTATTTAATTTAACCAGCATATACTGGTCTACTTCCTTAAGGCTTTGCACATCCACTTTATCAGATACAGGATTGAAGCCATCGAGATTTCCTAAAAGGAAGCGGAAGGTATTGCGGATTTTGCGGTAAACCTCAGCCACTTGCTTTAAAATCGGGTCAGAAACACGGACATCTGCCTGGTAATCAACAGAAGCAACCCATAAGCGAAGGATATCAGCACCAAGCTGGTTCATTACCTTCTCTGGAACCACTACATTGCCGATTGATTTGCTCATCTTCCTTCCCTCTCCGTCGAGTGCAAAACCGTGGCTTAAAACACCTTTGTATGGAGCTTTACCGGTAACAGCAACAGAAGTGGAAAGAGATGAGTTAAACCAGCCTCTGTATTGGTCAGAGCCTTCCAGGTAGAGGTCAGCTGGACGCTTGAGATCGCTTCTTTCTTCAAGAACGGCTTGATGTGAAGATCCCGAATCAAACCAGACATCCATAATATCGGTTTCTTTAGTGAATTCTCCATTAGGGCTGCCGCTGTGAGTGAATCCTTCAGGAAGCAAATCTTTCGCATCACGCTCAAACCAGACATTGGAGCCATGCTCTCTGAACAAGCTTGAGATATGATCAATCGTTTCTTCAGTAATGATTGGATCGCCGTTTTCCGCATAAAATACCGGAATAGGCACTCCCCATGCGCGCTGACGGGAAATACACCAGTCTCCGCGGTCACGCACCATATTATAAAGACGGGTTTCCCCCCATGCAGGGACCCATTTTGTATCTTTAACTGCCTGAAGAAGCTCGCCCCGGAAATCTTTAATGGAAGCAAACCATTGCGCTGTTGCCCGGAAGATTGTCGGCTTTTTTGTACGCCAATCATGCGGATAAGAGTGTGTAATAAACTCAAGCTTCAATAGCGCGCCTGTTTCTTTAAGCTTTTCAGTAATCGGCTTGTTTGCTGCATCATAAAATAAACCTGCAAATTCACCTGCTTCTTCTGTCATATATCCTTTTTCATCAACCGGGCAAAGTACATCAAGACCATATTTCTGACCTACGATAAAGTCATCTTCACCATGTCCTGGTGCAGTATGCACACAGCCTGTTCCTGCATCTGTCGTTACATGTTCACCAAGCATTACTAGTGATTCACGTCCGTAAAGAGGATGCTTAGCAATCACTCTTTCAAGATCTTTTCCTTTTACAGTCTTGATGATTTGAGGATTTTCCCACGGAATTGTCTGTGAAACATTTTCCAGCAACGCCTCTGCAACAAGGAATTTTTCCTCTCCCACCTGAACCACAACGTAATTCAAGTCAGGGTGTACCGAGATCCCAAGATTGGCAGGGATGGTCCAAGGAGTAGTAGTCCAAATAACAATTTTTGTTCCTTCTTCAACTGCACCTTTGCCGTCGGAAACCTCAAAAGCTACATATATGGAAGCAGATTTCTTATCCTGATATTCAATTTCAGCTTCTGCAAGTGCAGATTCACTTGAAGGAGACCAATAAACTGGCTTGCGACCTTTATAGATATATCCCTTATTCGCCATTTCACCAAAGACCTTGATTTGCTGTGCCTCATATTCAGGCTTCAAAGTAACATAAGGATTATCCCAGTCGCCCCGCACTCCAAGACGCTTGAATTGCTCACGCTGATTGTCGATTTGCTGATATGCATACTCTTCGCATAATCTGCGGAACTCAGCCACTGTCATTTCTTTGCGTTTAACACCTTTTTTAGTCAACGCTGTTTCAATTGGCAGACCGTGCGTATCCCATCCAGGAACATATGGGGCATTATAGCCGCTCATGGACTTAAAGCGGACGATAAAATCCTTAAGCACCTTGTTCAGTGCATGGCCCATGTGGATATCGCCGTTTGCATATGGAGGTCCGTCATGAAGGATAAACATCGGACGGTCTTTTGTCTTTTCCTGAACCTTGCTGTATATATCCATTTCCTTCCATGATTCTTGCATTTCTGGTTCTCTTTTCGGCAGATTGCCGCGCATCGGAAATTCTGTTTTAGGCATCAATAATGTATTTTTGAATTCCATAATTATTCCTCCATCCTCATTTTCAACTTTGTGAAACAAATACGAAAATTAGCGCAGCACGCAAAAAAAGCCCTCTCATCCCTATGAAATAGGGACGAGAAAGCTTACTTCCCGCGGTACCACCCTGGTTAGATATAAGCAGGCTAATTGCTGGCCATACATTACATCCTCTCTAGCATTCGTAACGTGAATGTGACGCCTTGTTTACTTATGCCTTAAGGCAGGTTCGACTTGGAACTCCAGGGTGATTTTCGAATTCTCTTCTATATGGCAGGCTTTCACTATCCCTGTTTCGCTGGTTATAGAATTCAGAGAAATCTACTGTCCCTTTCAACGTGTCGTTTCTTAATTGTGTTGTAAAAAATTATATGCGAAAGCATGGCATCCAGTCAAGTTTTCCTCTACATTTCCTCTTCTTTGGTTAGCTCTGCAGCATCTGTCTGGTATTCCATCAGGTGATCCCAATCATCATTATCCAGCATATCAAGCTGCGCAGCAACAAGCATTTTGAATCTTGTACGGAATACTTTAGACTGTTTTTTCAGTTCCTCTATGTCCATCGCAATTTTCCTTGCTTTGGTGAGGGAATCATTTACAATTCTGTCCGCATTTTTTTCTGCTTCTTTTATGATGAGCTTAGCTTCTTTCTGCGCATTCCTTTTCAGCTCTTCCGCTGCTTCCTGCGCTACGATGATTGATTTATTCAAAGTCCCTTCAATACTAGTGAAGTGGCCCAGGCGGTCATGGACTTCGTTAAGTTTATCCTCGAGCTCTCTTTTCTCCCTCAGGATAATCTCGTAATCTTTTATAATCTGATCAAGAAATTCATTAACTTCATCTTCATCATACCCGCGGAATCCTTTATTGAATTCCTTATTATGTATATCTATCGGGGTTAAGGGCATAGGGCACCTCCAAAACAATTTCTCTTCCTTAGACAGAAGCGATTTATAAGGATAACTTCATTCATCTACTATTCTACGTTTCGACAAAAGCTTTGTAAATCCTTCTTATGTGTCATTTATTTTTGGCGGCCCACCAAGATTCGCCATTTATCTTTTTTAGTTTTTCCTTCAACCGACAATATCCTTACACGGCCGAATCCCCTTGCTGAAAGGGTATCTCCCTCTTCACAAAGGACTGATGCATTTTCGGTTTCCTTGAAATTGACTTTCACTTTTCCAGAAGAAATAAGAACCTGTGCCTTTTGTCTTGAGAGATTTATAACAGAAGACAAAACGGCATCGAGCCGCATCGAACTGACTGTCACCATCTGCTCCTGCCAGTTTTCCTGCAAGTCCAATATTTGGTCCATAGAGATTTTTTGAATGGAGACCGATGACTTCCCAATTCTTTCAAGGTTCATTTCCAGATAGTGGTCAATCTCCTGTGCAGCAAGAAATTGAACAGTTTCTCCCGTAATGAGGATATCTCCAAATTTTTCTCTTTTTAAGCCAATGGACATCAGTGTACCTAAAATTTGCCTGTGTTCCAGGGTAACGAATTTCGCAGGGTAATGAACGGCATAAAGGGATACCTGAAAGTCCTCTTCACTTGGAACCAGATATTCAGGATATATCAGCGCTCTTTTTCTCTCTGCATGTATATTGCCACCAAAAAACTGAAGGCGTGCCTCAACATCCTTGCCTATAAGCGAAGCAAGGATATGCTGCTGTCTCGGATCAAGGAAATCCGTCAGCTTAGGAGAATAAGCAGATTTAACATGCTCTGCCCATCCAAGCGCTGTATCGATAAAGTCTTTTTCCTCCGGCCTGAAATGCTGATAAATACTCATCAAAGAACCTTTCCTCCATTGTGAATAGCATCTATTTTCTGCTTACAGAACCCAATTAAACAGCTGCAGAAGTCCGCCTCTGGCAAATTGGAGGACGAGCAAGGCTACAATCGGTGAAATATCAATCATGCCGATTGGAGGAATGAATCTTTTGAACGGCTCCAGGTAGGGCTCACATATTTTCGATAAAAATCGGCCTATCCCAGTTTCATAGGCCTTTGGGAACCATGACATCAAAATGAAGATGACCAGTGCCATGGAATAGAATTCAAAAGCATAATAAATAATTTTCAGCAATAATCCCATTATGATTTACCACCTCGCTTCTTCATACTCCTCTTCTAATGCAAATCCCGTAATATTTCCCGATACATCGACATTATCAGGGGTACAAAGAAATATATCTGTTCCTATTTTCTGTATATCGCCGCTGATGGCATAAACCGTGCCGCTTAAGAAGTCGACAATCCGTTTTGCCTGGTCATGCTGGATTCTCTGCAGGTTTACCACGACAGCACGCCTGTTTTTTAAATGGTCAGCCACTTCCTGTGCTTCTGCATAGGCCCTCGGCTCTAATAAAACGACCTTTGATGATTTCTGGATGCTTTGGAGGCTCACTACATTCTGGCCTGCAGAATGGTTTTGATTAGACTGCGGCTGTTTGGATGATTTTTGTATTCTCGGTTCCTCCATTTCATCTTCAACCACTTCTTCTCTATACTCGTATTCGTCTTCCAAAGCGAAAAAAGATTTGAATTTCGACATCATTGACATAATTTGCTGACCTCCTTATGAATCTTCGCCAACTAAAGCGGTTCCTATACGAATCATCGTAGATCCCTCTTCAATGGCTATTTCAAAGTCATTCGACATTCCCATGGACAGTTCAAGACAAGGTGCATGTGCAAACTTCTCTGCAATGATCTCAGTCTGCAGATCCTTCAGCTTCCTGAAGCAGCTTCTTATGATGACATCATCATCTGTCAGTGGAGCCATTGTCATCAGGCCTGCAACAATGATTCGATCATGCATTTGAAGCTCTTTTATAAACGGCAACACTTCTTCCGGCTTCAAGCCGTGTTTGGATTCTTCACCGGAAACATTGACTTGGACCAGGCACCTGATGGGCTTTGATGATCTCTTTTGTATCTCGTCAGCAAGTGATTTCCTGTCAAGTGAATGAATGTAATCTGCTATATCTATAATGCTTTTAACTTTTCTTGTTTGTAAAGAACCAATATAGTGCCATATTGGCTTGTCCTTTAATACGCTGTACTTGTTCAATAACTCTTCGTCCCTGTTTTCACCTAAATGCAGGATTCCTGCCTCGAATGCCTCCTCAGCCCGGGGGATGGAGACATACTTGGTGACGGCTATAATCTGGATATCCCTTCTGCTGCGTCCGCTCCGTTCACAGGCACCCAATATCTTTTTTTCAATATCTGCTAGCTTATCCTTCACTTTCAATGTTTAACTAATCCTCCTTCCAGCCGATAAAACTCATCAATCGCCCTGTTTTCCCATTATCCCGCCTATGGGAGAAAAACAGGCCGCTGTCACAGCTGGTACAGTATGAAGATACTTCTATTTGGCTTCCCGGTACACCGGCCTTCATCAAGATGATTTTATTAAGTTCCTTCAAATCAAGCTTGTATTGGCCTTCACTGATTAAATTATATGGCTTTTCGTCATTTTCTTCTAGCAATTTCTGCACTTTGTCTATAACTCTGCTATCTACCTTGTAGCAGTCCCTGCATATGGACGGGCCGATTGCAGCAAAAATATCTTCAGGAGAAATGCCTTCTTCCATCCAGGCCTCTGCCATGTTCTTTGCAATCCCGCCGACTGTGCCCTTCCAGCCTGCATGTGCAGCCCCGATCATTCCATGTTTAGGCGCAATGAAGTAAAGGGGCACACAGTCTGCAAAACAAAGGGTCAAAAGGATATTTTTGTCCCGCGTAAAAAAACCGTCTGTCCTTTTAAAACTTGATTCATATTCAGCCGCTCCCTTGCCTGCATCTTCTGGCTTGGCCTTTATCAAAGCTGTTTCATGTGTCTGCTCTGCACCTATCCAGCGGGATAAAGGAAAACCGATCTGCCGGGCCAGGATGCGCCGGTTGGCGGCTGTGTCCTCCGCATCCTCTCCAACATGAAACCCCATATTCAGACTTTGGAAATGACCTTTGCCTGCACCGCCGTTTTTTGTCGTAAAGCCAGCAATTAAACCCGGATGCTGGCTATTCCATGATTCTATTGTAAAGCTTTGCTGATTTTTTAATTGAAAGGGTTCATGCATCCTATTCTACCTCATCATTTTTTCTATAGTGTAACATATGATGGGTGGCAGCACCCTATAAAAAGACAAATTTCCGCTAAGAATGGATGCTTTCTTTGAATGTATTATGATAATCGACAAGAATGACATCTGCACCGATTTTCTTGATTTTCCTCCAAGGAATAATTAAATCCTGCTCTCTCCCGAAAAAACCCATTAATTTCCCGGAATTCGACACAATAATAGCTTCAATCGCCCCTGTGTCGACATTAATTTCAAGGTCAGACATATTGCCCAGCTTCTTGCCGTCTGAGATATTGACAATATCCTTTATTTGAAAATCAGAAATCCTTACCAAATGCAATCAGCTCCCCCATGATACTTTTATAAAATATATGTAAGGATTGACCTGACAATGTGGGTTAAAAAAATTTTAAAACACTAAAGACCAATTTCCTTTATTAGTGAAAAAAAAACTGCCGCAAAGCAGATAAGGCAGGAACCAGGTTTAGAGATATCCCGAACGTGCCCCATATGCTTCGTCAACAGTTTATTGCTGAATATTTTTATTCATTTGCTTTATAGCCGCCTTCTCCAAACGGGAGACCTGGGCCTGGGATATGCCGATTTCATCAGCCACTTCCATTTGTGTTTTGCCCTGGAAGAATCGTTTGCGCAGTATCATTTTTTCGCGCTCATTTAACCTTCTCATGCCTTCATTCAAAGCTATTTCATCAATCCAATTACTGTCCCTGTTTTTCTCATCACTTAACTGATCGAGCACATAGATGGGATCTCCCCCGTCATTGTAAATAGGTTCAAACAGGGAAACAGGGTCTTGAATGGCATCCAGTGCAAAAACGATTTCCTCATGAGACACGTCAAGCTCTTTTGCTATTTCTTCTGCTGTTGGTTCTCTTAGTGTCTGGCTCATGAGTTTTTCCTTGACCTGAAGTGCTTTATAAGCGATATCCCTCAAAGAGCGCGAAACCCTGATAGGGTTATTATCCCGAAGATACCTTCTTATTTCTCCAATGATCATCGGTACGGCATAAGTGGAGAACTTGACATTTTGGCCTAAATCAAAGTTATCAATTGATTTCATTAATCCTATACAGCCCACCTGAAATAGATCATCTACAAATTCTCCCCGATTATTAAAGCGCTGAATGACGCTTAAAACGAGTCTAAGATTTCCGTTTACCAGTTTTTCTCTTGCTGAGATGTCGCCATCTTGCATTTCTCTAAAGAGTTTTCTCATTTCATCGTTTTTCAAAACCGGTAATTTAGATGTATCAACACCGCAGATTTCCACTTTATTACGAGACAAATTATTCCCTCCTCACAGGAGCTGCTGTACAAAAATCAGTATTTCCGCGGGAAGGAAAAATATGCACATGCCGATATAACAATATTTCTTCATTCAGGCAAACCCTTAGCCAAACCATTGATAAGTATAGCTTTTAGAACATAAAATTTTTTCCTGCAGCAATGGGCCGGCTGCACCCTGCCCGAAGACTTTCGATCTTGGCGCAAGAAAAAAACTTCCCTGAGGAAGTTCCACACTATACCATCTTATTAAATTCCTTTCTTAGCCTTTTGATAATCCGCTTCTCAAGCCTAGAGATATAGGATTGGGAGATGCCAAGCATATCTGCCACATCCTTTTGGGTTTTCTCCTCGCCTCCTGCCAGCCCAAAACGCAGCTCCATGATTTGCTTTTCCCTGTCTGTCAGCTGAGTAAGTGCTTTAGTAAGCAGCTTTCTGTCCACGTTTGCTTCGAGATCTTTCGTAATAATGTCCTCATCCGTTCCCAGTACATCGGAAAGAAGCAGCTCATTTCCATCCCAGTCAATATTAAGAGGCTCATCGAATGAAACCTCCGAACGGATTTTATTATTTCTGCGCAGGTACATTAGAATTTCATTTTCAATGCATCGGGAGGCATATGTAGCTAATTTGATTTTCTTTTCCGGATTAAATGTATTAACCGCTTTAATCAGTCCAATTGTTCCGATGCTGATGAGATCCTCAATATTTATTCCAGTGTTTTCAAACTTTCTGGCAATATAAACAACGAGTCTTAGATTACGTTCAATCAGCATGGCTCTTGCTGTCTCATCCCCCTTAGGCAGCTTGTGTATCAAAATAGCCTCTTCCTCTTTTGTAAGGGGCGGAGGCAATGCCTCGCTTCCCCCTATGTAAAATATTTCATCTGTTTTCAGACCAAGTTTCATCAGCAGCTTATACCAATAATAAGTAATACGAAGGATAATTTTTTTCAAAATGATTCTCCCTTCTATTTCGATCTGGAATCGAGTATAAATATTTATTATGCCAGCAGGTCAAGAGACATTTTGGATAGGTATGCCCGTCAGCATCTTCGGGTGGATAATACACTGGTAGCTTCCGTCTGAAGAAAGTTCCTGAAAAGCAAAAGACACTAGGCCATTTTTGTACTGAAATGTTTTATCTCCTTGGAAAATTTTTATTTCATCCGGTTTAACGGCAATCAATAGCTGATGATCTTTACCAACCACCTTGGCAGGTATGATTTTTACCCTGTCTTCCCATGAATAAGAAATGGGCGCCTGGTGTTCAAAAAATACCTGCGGATTCCGAAACAGTTCAAGCATATCTGCAGGCAGCCTGCTTTCTATGTCTGTCAGAGAAACAATCATGACAGGCGCCCTGGAAATCGGATCATACAATTGATTCCCGCTGTCAATTAAGCCCTTTAGACTGCAGTGGAAATCCTTGATTTTAATCGAAACTTCCGCCATTTGCTCGTATGCAATCTGCGTCATTTCAATGTTCCCGATGGCACGCTTAGAAAACTGCCATGCGATTGGAAAGCCAAATACCACAAACATCCAGCTCATAGGGTCCCCAAATCTATTGATGCCCTGGTATCTCTCAGGATGCATTGATAAAATATGTGATTGAAAGAAATAGTGCAGTCCAAGCAGTATTCCTCCTGAAAGAAACGTTACAAGATAAAGAGTCATAAGTGCTTTAAGCATGACATTGAACCTGTTAAAGCCAAAAACAGCAAGTACCATAAAAATGGAAAATAAAAGCTTCATATAGACTTTATCCGCAAGCAGGTGAAACGGGGTAAATGCCAAAATTATGATCAATGATCCAATCAGCCCTCCAAGGCCAATTCTCCAGGGGGCAGGTCTTTTTTTCAGAAGGATGGCTGACCAATATAAGAGAAGACAGTCAAAGAACCAATTCAACAGCCAGATAACGTCTAAATATAACGCCAGATTTACCCCCTCCTTAATTACTGCCGCATTTGTTTCATTTGAACAAAGTATAACCCAGCTCCTCCATTGAAGTGTGTCACTTTTTGTACAGGAAACATAAGAGTTTTTTACACATTTTTTCATTTTTTGTTGAAAGGACACTATTAAAATACTTATATTCATAGCCTGTCCATTTTATGTCTGGCCAGTAACCATGATTAGCCAGCAGAGCCCGGCAAGAACCTGAATTGATATGAAATGATAATCACCTTGATAATCGGCAAGAGAAATAATTCCTGACATGAAAAAAGCCATCCCTTTAATTTCAAGGAATGGCTTTTATTTAAAAAATTATCTTCTTCTGTTTCTGTTTCGAAGGAAGGTTGGAATGTCCAAAGCTTCCTCTGCCTGATTTTGATTGTTGTTTCTTGCAGGCTGTTCAGTCTGCTCTTTTCTTTCTGGCTCTCTTTTCATGGTTCCAGCAGGTCTTGATTGCTGCTGCTGCCCGAAAGAAGGGCGCATAGCATTTGGCCGTGCCTGGACTTCCACTTCATTAAAGCCTGTGGCAATCACAGTGACAACGATTTCGTCCTTCAGGTTTTCATTAATGACCGATCCGAAAATCATATTAACATCCTGATCTGAAGCTGTTGCAACGATATCAGCTGCCTCCTGAACCTCAAACAGGCTCAGATTGGTTCCGCCTGTAATATTCATTAATACGCCTTGCGCCCCGTCGATAGAGGTTTCCAAAAGCGGGCTGGAGATTGCCTTCTTTGCTGCTTCTGCCGCGCGGTTTTCTCCTGATGAGATACCGATGCCCATCAGAGCAGATCCCTTATTGCTCATAATGGTTTTTACATCAGCAAAATCCAGGTTGATTAAACCAGGAACAGCAATCAGGTCAGAGATGCCCTGAACACCCTGGCGGAGAACATTATCCGCCTCGCGGAATGCTTCGAGCATTGGAGTGCTTTTATCAACAATCTCAAGAAGCCGGTCGTTTGGAATGACAATCAGTGTATCTACTGATTCCTTCATGGAAGAAATTCCGCCTTGTGCCTGTGTGGAGCGTTTGCGTCCTTCAAATGTGAAAGGACGTGTTACAACGCCAACAGTCAATGCTCCCAGATCTTTAGCGATTTGTGCAATGACTGGAGCAGCCCCTGTTCCAGTTCCTCCGCCCATTCCTGCAGTGACAAAGACCATATCTGCTCCGCGGAGCGCTTCTTCAATTTGTTCCTTGCTTTCTTCAGCCGCCTTTTTCCCTACTTCAGGATTTGCGCCTGCACCGAGGCCCCTGGTCAGCTTTCCGCCGATTTGCATTTTAATTTCTGCTTTTGATAGATTGAGAGCCTGGGCATCCGTATTGACTGAAATGAATTCCACTCCCTGTACGCCGTGCTCGATCATCCGGTTAACTGCGTTATTTCCTCCGCCGCCTACCCCAATGACTTTTATTGTAGCTAATTGCTCTAAATTAGAATCAAACTCTAGCATGACAATCCTCCTATTTTGACGAAATCCCGTATATCCGTATTTATTCGATATTATTCAAAAAAGTAACCTAGTATTTTTTTGAACTTAGATTCACCTTTTTCTGCCTGTTTCTTTTCAGTCCGCTCCTTTGGAGGCTGCGGCTGCTGCTTCTGGGGGCGGGCTTCATTTTTTTCATAAACGGCCCCTCCCGCTGCAACAGGAGTTTTTGAGGTGTTTTTTTGCATTCTTGCTTTTTTGCATGCGAATTTGATCAGACCGACTGCTGTTGTATACTGCGGCTCCCGGACCCCGATATAGTTTGGCTCTGCAGTCCGTACCCGGTTTTGGAAAACATACTGTGCAAGCTCAAGGACCCCAGGCATTTTCACCACACCGCCTGTCAGCACAAAACCTCCCGGAACATCCTGATAGCCAAGCCGGCTTAAGTCCTCTTGGATAAGATCAAATATTTCAGTCATCCTTGCTTCAATGATTTCTGAAATCATAAGCTGGTTGCAAGGCTGCTGCTGGTCACTTCCGATAATCGGAATATTGAACACTTCATCCTCTGATGCATCATCATAAAAGGCATGTCCATGTTTAATTTTAATTTTCTCTGCATCTTCAGTAGTCGTGCGGAGTACGATGGAAAGATCCTTGGTGATGGTTTCTCCGCCTATCGGGATGACAGATGCATATCTAAGGTACCCCTGTTCAAAGATAGACAGAGTAGTAGAACCTCCGCCAATATCCACTAGCGCTACACCCAATTCCTTTTCGTCTTTTGAAAGGACAAGTGAACCTGCTGCAAGCGGCTGAAGTGCTATGTCAGTAATTTCCAATCCAGCTTTTTCAACACATCTTAACGAATTATGTAGTATAGTCCGCAATCCGGTAATCAATATTCCCCGCATTTCCAGGCGCACACCGATCATGCCTCTGGGATCACTGATTTCGTCCAGTTCATCAACTTTGTAATGAATCGGCAATACATCAATGATTTCCCTATCGGAAGGGATGGTCACCAATTCTGCCGCTTCTCTTACACGCTGAACATCGTGCTCTGTTATTTCTTTATTTTCGCTTGATACAGCCACTACCCCATGGCAAGGCTCAAGCAATACATGGTTTCCGCTTATTCCGACAACTACGTTTTTAATTTCCATTCCTATCATTCTTTCGGCCTGTTCCACTGCACGCTGAATGGATTGCACCGTTTCATCTATATCAACGATTGAACCCTTTTTTAAACCATCAGATTTAACATTGCCTACTCCAATTATGTTTAACGAGTCATTGACCATTTCCCCAATGATAACTTTTACACTGGATGTACCGATGTCAAGACTTACATAAATTTCATTGCTGCTCATTCCATGGCACCTCCTTCATTATTGAACGTTTTCAGCTGTTTATATACCGGTTCTTTTTTATATTAAAATACTTATAGAGTAAAGGATAGTATACTTGTCTGCAAATTACTACCAAAAATATAAAAAAAGGAGCTGACTGTTCTTGCCTTCTGGCTTTTCATGCCTTTTTTCTCCTGTTAAGGGCAAGCTATTTCTGTCTTTTCAATCGTTATACATTACTTTATTATTCGTCACTCAGTGTCTATTCCCTTTTAAAATTTCAACTTTTTATGTTTTTTATATTTATGAAACGCTGTTTTCGTAAACTTTGCTGCTTTTGAACAAGCGGTTGATTTCCGCTCCAGGATGCTCGCTTTCCGCGGGGCGGGCGGTGAGCCTCTCAAGCAATGCTTGCGGGGTCTCACCTGTCCCGCTAATCCCGCAGGAGTCTCGCACCTTAAGCTTCAATCAACATGACTTGTCAATGGGAACGTCTCACATAACAAATCTCAAAAAACAACAATCTTTAAGAAAAGTGCCTTATGAAAACAGCAATAGAATTCTAAATATGGGAAACAAGGCTTCCATCTCCCTCGATGCTATGCGGGAGGCTACATACAAGTCTACACCAAGAAGTACGCCTAGAAAAGCTAAACTTGCCCTTTCCAGGATAAAGAAATATACCCTGCAAAACTTTCCTGCCGATTTCATCAGATGCAAGGCCCATTTGCAGATCCTCCCCGCTCCCGGGCTACCGGAGGTTCCGCCTGCAGAAGCTGCTCCGCCATGGGATGGGGCCTCAGCTTCATCAGCAAAGGGCAGCTTACCCCATGCAGTATAGCCAATGTTTTAATCATGGTGACTAAGCTATATAGCCCTAGTTTCCGCTGCTATCATTGCCGGTGCCATCAGTCTGTCCCGGAGTCTTATAAGCCTTGAAGAAAGATCCAACTTCAAGATCAATAACTCCCTTGACGTTTTTATTCAACTGGCTGACAATTGCGGGATAATGTACCATTTTATCTGATAGCGTAATGCTTGTTGCACTAACTTCAAAACCGTCATTCATATACATTGTAATATGATATTCGTCAGTTTTCGTCGGATCATCATGGATTTCCGATATAGAATTCCTGATTTCCTGCGGAAGCTTTTCCAGCTCTGACAGCAGTTTATTCAAAGCTTTCCCCTCGGAAAAATCTATAAGAACAGGCGCGTATACAGGGATTTCCTTCTTTTTTAACGGCGGAAGGATCTTGCCGTTCTCCATGACCGGATAAAATAAATGATCCTTTGAAATGTATGCAATACGTTCAAATTCGGTAACATTGATTTTCACGGTGTTCGGGAAAACGGAAGAAATCTTTACTGTATCTATTTCCGGATACTTTTTTATTAGGGCAGTGGTACTTTTTTTATCTATATTCCAAATGCTTGTATCATTTGACAGCTTGCTTGACTTTATGATCTTCTCTGAAGCAATATAGCGATTGCCATCAACTTTAATGGTTCGAATATGGCTTAAAGGAGAAAGAAAATATAATATGCAGGCGACGAGAATGAAAAAAGCAGCAAGCAGCGAAATCAGCCTTCTATTTGCTTTTCTTTTTCTCAGTTGTTTAAGCTTGGGGATGCGGTCTTCGATGGAAATAATTTTCCCGTTCTCCATCCCTCTCACCTCTTCCTGAAACCATTAGACTCTTTATCAACCGGCTTGTCTTGTTAAGAAATCCGAACAGAAAATGCCTGAAAACCAGGGTTTTTCCAGGTAAATTATAACATATGTTAAAAAATGAAAATATGGATTTTTCTATTTCCGGCCGATAATTTCAACTTCTGTTTCCATTTCCACTCCGTATTTCTCACGCACTGTATCCTTTACATGCTGAATGAGAGCCAGCACATCTTCAGCACGACCATTGCCGGCATTTACGATGAAGTTTCCATGCATTTCCGATATCTGGGCACCTCCGATAGAATGCCCTTTTAGTCCGGCCTCCTGGACCAGGCGGCCTGCATGATGGGGAAGCGGATTTCTGAAAATGCTTCCAGCACAGGGAAGATTATATGGCTGGGTATCTTTGCGGTAGTTTTTATTCTGCTGCATTCTTTCGGTGATTACTTCTTTATTTCCTTCAGTTAATTCAAAGACAGCCTGGATGACAATGCCTGGTCTTTTTTTCTGAAGAACCGATGTGCGGTAGGAAAACTCCATTTCCTCGCGTGTAAGCCAGGAAAAAGTGCCATCTTCAAATAAAACGTATGCCTTTTTCAGGATATTGGAAATATCCGAGCCATGGGCTCCTGCATTCATATAAACGGCCCCGCCGACTGAACCGGGAATGCCGCTCGCAAATTCGAGACCAGCCAATCCTTTTTTACTGATCTGTACAGAAAGGCTGACAAGCGAAAACCCAGCGCCTACGGTAATTTCGGTCCCGTCTATCTCTAGAGAATCCAGGCCTTTTCCAAGCTTGATAACTGCTCCTTCTATTCCTTCGTCAGAGACAAGCAGATTAGAGCCCCTTCCGATTGCACGCCACTCCATATGATGTTCCTTTATGACCTTCATGGCATTTTCAAGATTTTCAACGGATGACGGCTCGATAAATAAATCCGCAGGGCCGCCAATTTTCATCGTTGTATGGTTAGAAAGCGGTTCATTTTCAAGTACCTTTCCAACCTGCATTTCCTTTAGCTTTTCAGCTGCTTCTCTCATTGTAATCCTCCTGCAATTGTCTCAAATAATTTTATCGTATTCCACATAGCTTCCATGGGTTCATCTTTTACTTGACCCAGCTTTGCGGGTCAAGCTCCTTTTCACTGCCGGTTTATTTTTGCACCGTGCAATTAAAGCTGCCCGCTGATCCGCCATTGTATACCGGTCAGCAGGATTTTCCTCGTGACACCTTAATTTTTATGAGCAGACATTTTAACATATCATTAATGCAGCTGTCATTGTTAATTATATGTATATAAAGGATAGGACCGCCCGCAGACTTACTTCAGCCCATGTATGAAAATCAGGCAAAAGGCAAAATATCCGGCATCCTGCCTGCAGCGCTTTAATGCACAGCCAGACTATTTTTATAAAGCAGGCAGCCTTGAATAAAGATATGCACTGATGGCTTTACCCTCTTATACTATAGTCTAAACAATGCCCTAATGCCAATAAATACTTATAAAATCCGTTTTAAACTTACATGGTAAAAATGGTTATTTTTTATACAAATCCGACCTAATTCCCATATAAGATAAAAAAAAAGCTCCGCTCATATAACGGAACTTCAAAGAGTGTCAATATCGGGAATATCGGCTTATATTGAGTAAAACACCGATGGCCATCAGCATTAAAGTCAATGATGATCCTCCATAGCTTAAAAACGGAAGTGTGATGCCTGTTACGGGCATCAGCCCTGTTACAACACCGATATTTATCATTACCTGGATGGCAACCATGGCAATAATCCCAACCGCAACCAGGCTTCCATAAAGATCGGGTGCACCCAGCGCAATCCTGATGCCCCTCCAGAGGAGAAGAGCAAACAGCAGGATAACCAGGGAGCCTCCGATGAACCCCAATTCTTCTGAAAGTATAGCAAAGATAAAATCTGTCTGCGGTTCAGGGAGATAGAAGAATTTTTGCCTGCTCTGGCCAAGCCCGAGCCCGAACAGACCGCCAGGACCGATGGCATAGAGCGATTGGATAATTTGGAACCCGCTGCCGAGGGAATCCTGCCACGGATCCAGGAAGGAAGTTATACGTTTCATCCGATAAGGCGCTGATAAAACCAGTCCCACAAAGCCTGTCAGGCCCAGCAGACCCAAAACGCCAAAGTGGCTTATTCTCGCACCAGAAATAAAAATCATGACGATGCATGTTCCAACCATCACTGTACCTGTCCCAAGATCTGGCTGCAGCATAATCAGCCCAAAAGCAGTAAAAACAAGGGCTAACGAGGGAAGCAGGCCTTTTTTGAATGATGTAATCAGCTTTTGTCTTTCAGAAAGAAACTTTGCCAAAAAGGCGATCATTGCAAGCTTCATGAATTCTGAAGGCTGAATGGAAAATGCGCCGACCCCTATCCAGCTCCGTGATCCGTTCCTAGCGACACCTATGCCTGGTATCAGTACCACCAAAAGCAATACAAAACAAATAATAATCAATGCTTTAGACCAGGTTCTCCATGTCCAATAATCCACATTCATAATAAAAAACATGGCAATGACGCCAACAAAAGCAAAAAGCATTTGCCTTTTGGCAAAATAAAAGGAGTCATCAAATTTATAAGCCGCCCATATTGCAGAGGCACTGTAAACCATGATTAGCCCTATTGCCAAAAGACTTAATGTAACAATGATCAAAATCAGATCTGGATTGGATTTTTTTATGGGCACAAGTTAACACCTCTAGGAAGATATTAGAGCTGAAATCATGAGCTTTTGGCGGTTCATAAGAGAAAACCGAATATCAGGACTGCAGTCTGATAAGCCAAAAAAAAAGCGATACATAAAATTATCGCTTTTTCCTCTAGGATGCCGAATGGAAGGATTCTTCCTTATGCTAAGCTCAGGTAATGCTTGTATGAAAAAGCTCTTAGTTAAGCTTATGCACGGCCTCCATAAACATGTCTCCTCTTTGTTCAAAAGTTTTATATTGATCCCAGCTTGCACAAGCCGGGGAGAGAAGAATGATATCGCCTTCGTCTGATAGATCGAAAGCGGCCGGCACTGCCTTTTCTACATTATCGACACGTTTTATAATAGATATTCCTGCTTCTTTAGCAGCGCGCTCAATTTTCCCGGCCGTCTCTCCAAAAGTAACCAGTGCCTTGACATGTTTAAGAGCAGGTATTAATTCATCAAACTCATTGCCCCGGTCCAGTCCTCCAGCAAGCAATACCACAGGATCTTTAAAAGAACCCAGTGCTTTGGATGCCGCCAGGATATTTGTTGCCTTTGAATCGTTGTAAAACTTTCTTTTCTGGATCGTTTCCACATACTGAAGACGGTGCCGCACTCCATGGAATGTGCTGAGTACGCCTGCAATTGCCTCATTGGAAGCCCCGCTTAGCTTAACAGCAGAAACGGCAGCGAGGATGTTTTCAAGGTTATGTTTTCCGGGCAATGCGATTTGAGAGAGAGCAATAATTTTCTCTCCTCTGAAATACATATATTCATCCTCAATATATGCCCCATTCTCGTGCTTATTTACGGCAGAGAACGGAACAAGTTCTGCATTGGACCTGGCAGCCATAGCGGCAACCTCTTCCTGGTCTGCATTGTAAATGAAATAGTCTTCACTTGTTTGATTTCTAGTAATATTTTCTTTCGCCTGCGCGTATTCGCTCCTTGAAGTATGATAATCAAGGTGAGCATCATACAGGTTTGTCATGATGGCAATATGAGGTTTGAACTCCTGTATGCCCATTAGCTGGAAAGATGAAAGTTCGATGACAATCGTGTTGTTTTTCATCGCCTTTTCAGCAACCCCGGAAGCTACTGTTCCGATGTTCCCTGCAATCAGAGGAAGCTTATTGCCTTCTCTAAGCATTTCAAAGATCAAGGTCGTTGTGGTAGTTTTACCATTCGTACCCGTAATACCCACAAAGGGAGCATCGCTTATCTGGTAAGCCAATTCAACTTCAGTAATGACAGGGATCCCTCGTTGGATAGCTCCCTGGATCATGGGGTTTCGATAAGGGATTCCGGGATTTTTCACGATCATTTCAAAACCTTCATCCAAAAGTTCAATAGGATGGCTTCCGCAAATGACCTTGATTCCCTGCTCAAGCAGCCCCTGTGCCTCAGGATTTTCAGATAATGGCTTCATATCATTTACCGTTACAAATGCCCCGAGCTTATGCAGGAGGGAAGCAGCAGTTACCCCGCTCTTTGCCAGCCCCAGGACTAATATTTTTTTCTGAGTATATTTAGCTGTCTCCTTCACTTACAACCACACCTTCAAGTAGATTCCGAGTATTGCACAAAGCAGGCCTACAGACCAGAATGTTACTACTACTCTCCATTCCGACCAGCCAACAAGTTCATAATGATGATGCAAGGGACTCATTTTAAAAATTCGCTTTCCTGTTGTTTTAAAAGATGCCACCTGAAGAATAACTGAAAGTGTTTCAATTACGAATACCAGGCCGATGATAATTAACAGGAGCTCCATCCTTGTAAGAATGGCGATTGCTGCAATAGCCCCTCCCAGCGCAAGAGATCCAGTGTCGCCCATAAATACTTTTGCAGGGTGTGCGTTAAATACCAGAAAACCAAGCACAGCGCCCACTACAGCAAGCGAAAAGACTGCGATATCATATTGAGACTGATTCCAGGCAAGCACTGCAAATGCCCCAAAAGCTATTGCCGAGGTTCCTGAAACAAGGCCATCAAGGCCATCTGTCAGGTTAACTGCATTAGAAAATCCTACAAGCCAGAAAATGATGATAAATAAATAAAACCAGCCTACATGTATGGAAAGATCTGTTCCCGGGATGGCTATCTCCGGAATAAAATGGCTTGTATTCTTGTATACGAAATAAAAAATAACAGATATGATAATTTGTCCAGCCAATTTTTGTTTGGATGTTAATCCAAGATTTCTTTTCATGACCACCTTGATGAAGTCATCCAGAAAGCCAAGCAGGCCAAAACCAAGCATCACCATCAATAAAAGGTACATTTCAACAGATGGCTTAAAAAATTTAAGCGTGATGGCCAATGTTGCTATCGTGACAGACAGCAATATCACCAGGCCGCCCATAGTCGGTGTTCCTGATTTTTTCTGATGTGACTGCGGACCTTCCTCACGGATGCTTTGTCCAAATTTAAGTCTTCTCAGAAACGGTATAAACATGGGAGATAGAATTACCGTTATTATAAAACCTGCTAATATTGTATAAAAAATCACTTGTTCCTGCATGCCTTACTACCTCATTCCTAACTCATTAAAATACTGATTTTGTATCATGACAATCTTTTCATCTTTTCCAGGATATGTTACCGGAGTTTTTTTCAGAATGCAATTTTCCTTAGATTTGAACAGAATTCATTTTTATATATTAAACAATAAAACCGAAACATCAATTTGCTTCCAGTATTGCCTTTTTTGCCGCTTCGCGATCATCAAAGTCCAGTACTTGATTGCCGATCAGCTGATAAGTTTCATGGCCTTTTCCTGCAATAAGGATTACATCGCCTTCTGCTGCCTTCGAAACCGCAAAGTCTATAGCGCTTTGGCGATCCGCAATAATTGTGTACTTTTCTCCCTCTACTCCCGCTTCCATGTCTCTCAGAATTTGCAGCGGATCCTCGCTTCTCGGATTATCTGAAGTGAAGATAGGGTCTGTGGCCAGCCTGCAGGCAATTTGCGCCATGATCGGCCTTTTCGTTTTGTCACGGTCCCCTCCGCACCCTACAATCACATACACTTTCTTTTTAGCAAACTCCAAGATGGTATTCAGAACATTTTCAAGGCTGTCCGGGGTGTGTGCATAATCCACAATCACCAAATATTCCTGTCCAGCCTGCACAAGTTCAAATCGGCCTGAAACCCCTTTGATTTCTTCTATAGATGAAATGATTCTATCCGGGGATATTCCGGCGCATAAAGCTGCACCTGCAGCTGCAAGAACATTATAAACACTGAATTTACCGACAAGCTGCAGCTGTACTTCTCTAGAAATACCAGGTGCCTCCAGGGTAAATGAAGTCCCTTTGGAAGTGATGCTGATATTCTTTGCCATAATATCCGCTTTCTGATCGATCCCATATGTAATCACATGTGCAGGAGTGGCTTTGATGAAATCAAGAGCTGCATCATCATCAGCATTGATGACCGCAAACTTTGGCCTGTTTTCCAAATAAGCATTTCCAAGCTGTGAGAAGAAAAGAGACTTGGCGTGTTTGTAGTTCTCCATAGTTCCATGAAAATCCAGGTGATCTTGTGTAAGATTCGTAAAAACAGCAATATCAAAATCACAGCCATGGACCCGTCCAAGTTCAAGGGCATGCGAAGATACTTCCATGATTGCTGTATCTACAGATGACTCTGCCATTTCATGAAAAGTCTGCTGCAGGGTGACGCTGTCAGGTGTAGTATTTTTTGTGTTGTATATCTTGCTCCCGACTTTTGTATACATCGTTCCAATCAATCCAGTTTTTTGCTTATCATCGTGAAAGATCTTTTCCAGCAAGTGAGAGGTTGTTGTTTTGCCATTTGTGCCTGTAATGCCAATCAAACGGATTTTTTGGGTCGGATGCTCATAAAAAGCATCTGCCAAAACAGACATAGCTCTTTGTGTATCCCGTACTGCAATGACCGGTACATCTAAAGGAAGAGGTTTTTCAGACAGTATGGCGGCTGCTCCATTTTCAACGGCAGATTGTGCATAATCATGGCCGTCTACGGTGTATCCTTTGATACAAACAAATAAGCTTCCTTCCCTGACTTTCCGGTGGTCGTTTTCTATTGAAGTGATAGTTGGATTATCACCTTCGAATACTGATAAAGAGTGTAAATAAGAAAGTAACTTGTGAAGCTTCATTTTTCCATCCCTTTCAACCTGTTTAGAGCTATTAATTATAAAGGAGGAGAGCAGTGCGTGTCGAGGACTATCTGCAGCCAATATTATGCCTCTCTCCGTCTCCTCCGTAAACAAAGCGGCTGATTAGCTACAGCCGCTTCAAATCATCCTTGTATTATTTTATACTTATTCTCCGCTTTCGCCAAGGTATATTCGAATAGTTGATCCTTCTTTCACCTTTACACCGGCATCTGGGGCCTGCTTTATGACTTTATCCCCAGTTCCTGCAATATCGAGCTGAAGATTCACATCCTGCGTCTGCAGTTCCTTTTTGCTCATTCCCATGACATCAGGCACTTTAATCATCACTGGATCAAGCCAGGTTGTTTCTTTTTCAATCTGCTGTTTCCTGGGTTTCACCCCTAACGCCCTCAGTGAATCATCCATGATGTTCCCTACGATCGGAGCTGCAATCACTCCGCCGAATTTTACCGCTGCTTTTGGATTGTCAATAGCAAGGTACACGACAATTTCAGGCTTATCTGCTGGAGCAAAACCCATGAATGACACGATATAGTTATTTTCCAGGTACCTTCCGTTCTGTGCCTTCTGCGCAGTTCCTGTTTTACCGCCAACCCTATAAGACTCCACAAAAGCTTTTTTTCCGCTCCCCTTTGCGACTACAGATTCCAGCGCATTACGAATTTCAGCGGACGTTTTAGCGGAAATGACCTTCCTTTTTGCCTGCGGCTTTTTTTCCATCAAGACCTTGCCAGTTTTGGGATCAATCAGTTCCTTGGCAATATATGGCGTATACAAGGTACCCCCATTCACTGCTGCAGACACAGCTGCTACCTGCTGTATGGGTGTTACAGAAACTCCTTGTCCAAACGCCGTCGTAGCCTGTTCCACTGGCCCCACTCTATCCATATTGAACAAAATCCCCTTTGATTCCCCTTGAAGATCTATTCCGGTTTTCTCTCCAAAACCAAAATTATGGATATACTCAAACAATTTATCTTTGCCTAAACGGTTCCCCATCTCAACGAATCCCGGGTTGCAGGAATTTTCGACAACTTCCAGAAATGTCTGGTCACCATGCCCTCCCCTTTTCCAGCAATGCAGATTGGCCCCCCCGACTTTCACATGACCGGAATCATAAAAATGCTCATTTGTCAGGTTTACTTTTTTCTCTTCTATTGCAGCAGCAAGGGTAATAATTTTAAATGTAGAACCTGGCTCATACGCACTCCAAACAGGCAGGTTCCGATTATAAACCTCTGGTTTGACCTTTTGGAAATTATCAGGGTCAAAGGTTGGCCTGCTTGACATAGCTAATATTTCCCCCGTATTCGGATTCATCGCTATACCCACTATGCCATCCGGGTCATAAGTCGCCTGTGCATTATCCAGTTCCCTTTCCATAATAGTTTGGATTTTGCTGTCAATAGTCAATTTTAGGTTATCTCCATCCTCAGGCGCTTTATAATCATCCGCCATGTTTTTCATTCTTTTCCCTTTTGCATCCGAGTAGAATTTCACATACCCCTTTTTGCCGCTAAGCTCTTTATCATAGGATAGCTCGATACCCATTAACCCTTGATTATCTGATCCTGCGAACCCAAGAACATGTGATAAATATTCCCCAAAAGGGTAATGCCGTTTTGAATCTTCGGCTATATATACACCCTTTAAACCGAGCGCCTTGATTTGTTTTGCTTTTTCATGGGAGATTTTCCTGCCATCAGGTATAATGACGCTCATTTCTGATTTCGTAATTAACTTATACACACTCTCTGTATTGGCATCAAGAATGGATGCCAGCTTCTTTGAGGTATCCTCGGCATTTTCAACTTGTCTAGGGATAACAAAGACAGTCGGTGCTGAGATATTTGTTGCAAGTTTCACTCCATTTCTGTCCAGTATTTCACCCCTTTTGGGCTCAAACGGTATATTTCTGCTCCACGAATCCTTTGCTAAGCTTGTCAGCTTGTCTCCAAGATAGAATTGGACAATGCCCAGGCGAATATCAATGATTAAAAAAACAGCAAGCCCAACCACTAATGCAATAGCCAGTCTTTTTCTGACAGTTACGTTTGAAACGCGCAAAAAAGACACCTCCAATATCAGCTTGTACAACTATATGCTTGTTTGGATGCAGGCATTACACAAAAATATCAATGCTTCAAAAAACAGATAAGCATATACCATTAATCAAAAGGCTCTTTTCTTAAAGATGGTTGTTTTTTAATTGTTCTGTGTAGCGAACCTGTTGTTAAACCAGGTTGATTGGAGTGTAAGGTGCGAGACTCCCGCTTAGATTAGCGGGAAGCGAGCATCCTGGAGCGGAAATCCGCCCCTTTTCCATAGCAGCAATGTTTACGAAAACAGCCAATCAAAAAAAGAAAGGCCCCGGCATAACGGAAGATACCTACCGTGCCGCGGCCTTTCATGCACAAGACTGTAAAAATCAGTCATGCACTTCATCTTTCTTTTTTTCTGTTTTCACCATGCTAATATCACTTGGTTTCTTAAGGTTTACAATGCAGTAGGTTCCCTCTTTTATTACTTTTCCAGCTTTAAGGTTCTGGCTTGAGACATACCCCGTTCCCGAGGCATTTAGATCAAGTCTCGCAATACTTGCGACCTTCATTACGTCACGAAGAGACCATCCTGTCATATCAGGGGCTGTCATGCTGCCTTCTGTCCTTAAAACCACTTTCTCACCCTCAAGCAGCATGCTGCCTGGTTTAGGGGATTGATCGATGACCATCTTCCCTTTACCCACAACTACTGCGTCATATCCTTTATTGGTTAAATCAGCTTTAGCCGAGCTGGTTGTCTGGTCACGGTAATCGCCTATTTTCTCTGCCGTTTCATCTTTAAGATTTGAGGGCTTGATATTTAGGTACTGCAGGCTGTTTTGCATGACCGGATCAAATATTTCCGACAAGGGGTCTGAGCCCACTTCGTTTCCGGCAAGCTGCGGCTGTTTAACTGCCACATACATGACAAGCTGAGGATCCTTTTTCGGTGCCATTCCCATAAATGAGAAAACATAATTGTTTTTACCATGCAAATAGGCTCCTCCAGGACCTGACATTTGCGCTGTTCCAGTTTTTCCGGCAACTTCGTATCCATCAATTTTATACTTTTGCCCTGTTCCGTGTTTCGCTGTGATGACTGTGCCGAGATACTCGCGGACCTTTTTTGCCGTTTCAGCAGAAATTGGCTCGCCTGCCACAGACGGCTTCGTTTTTTTAATTACCTTTTTAGTATCCGGGTTAGAAATCGATTTAATAACATAGGGTTTCATCATTTTCCCATTATTGGCCACAGCTGAGACCGCTTGGATCTGCTGAATGGGGGTTATTGCAGAAGCCTGTCCAAATGCTGTAGACGCCTTGTCCCGCTTCCACTTATATTGAATCTTGCTATTTGCTTCATAAGGGAGGTCGATGCCTGTTTTCTTATCGAGCCCGAACTTGGTGAGATACTCCCTCAGTCTGTCAGGACCCAATTTATCCATGCCAAGTGTCGCAAACCCTACATTGGAGGAACGCTGCACCGCCTCAAGGAAGGTCATGGTTTTCCCCTTAGGTATACCGCTGTGATCTTTTATCGGAATCGATCCGGGCACTTTATAGCTGCCAGAGGTATATGTGCCGTTTGGATCGAAAACATTTTCCTGCACAGCAGCTGCAAGAGTGAATATCTTCATGGTTGAACCAGGTTCAAACGCTTCCTCTATTGATAGGTTATGCCAGGTATCTGCAAGCCCTTCCCTTGTTTGCGGATGGAAGGTCGGACGCTGGCTCATCGCCACGATTTCCCCCGTTTTCGGATTAGAGACGATCGCAATGATATCCTTTGGATTATATTTTTTCTGTACTTTAGTAAGTGAGTCCTCAAGGAAGGTCTGAATTTTTTTATCGATTGTCAACGTGACATTTTTTCCGTTTTTCGGAGGTGTAACATGCTGTTTGCTGTTTGGCAGCAGTACTCCCCAGGAATCGCTGTTATAAGTGATTTTTCCGTTTTTCTCTTTAAGATAATCATTCAAATATTTTTCTATCCCGAGTCTTCCGGATGTTTTTCCTGTATCAGGATCCTTCTCTGTAAAACCGATTAAATGAGAGGCAAAAACTCCATTGGGATAAAAACGTTTATTATCCCTGGCAAAGTAGATGCCTGGAAGATCGAGTTTTTCAATTTTTTGCTTCACGTCATTCGATAAATCCTTACCGGCAGGCCCTAATTCTACTTCAAACGCGCCTTTTTTGGTCAGCCTTTCATAAATCGCTTCCTTGTCCATTTTAATATACTTAGAAAGCTTTTCTGCCGTTCCCTCAGGATCTACCACATTATTTGGTTTATTTTTATTCAATGTCACAGATTTGTCCAGTACGGCCTTAAGCGTAAAAGAGGACGTGTCTTCAGCGATTACCTCGCCTTTTGAATCCAGGATTTTCCCTCTTTCCGCTTCTATCGGATGCACTTTTTTATACTTTTTTTCTATTTTAGCTGCCAGAACCTGGCCCCCTGCTTTCCCGGTGGCTTCAATATAAACAAAACGGAATATTAATATAAAAAAGAGCAGGCCGAATATTAGAAACAATATCGCAGCTCCGCTCTTCATATTTTTTTGCTTCATCTGCATTATTTCTGCACAACCTTCACATTTTTCTCGTTCAGCTTTAGTCCGAGTTCTGCAGCTTTTTTCCAGATCCGTTCGTATGTGCTTAGCTCTCCAACTTGCACCTTAAGGTCATTATTTGTTTTTACCTGTTCATCTATTTTTGCTTCCGCTTGCTGGATGTCCTTATTGGTTTGATAAATGGCAGATTGGTTGGTGATGATTTTCACCCCTGCAAAGGCAATCATTAAACCTAAGGCACACAATAATATAACTTCCCCAAAACTGATTTTAGCTTTCCGGACCGCCACGACCTGGCTTACCGGCTTCTGCGGCTGTTCATAATTCTGTTCCTGAATTTTTTTTGCAATTGAGCTCACTGTCTGCTCCCCCTCACAGAATATAGTTATTTTATAGTTTTTCAGCTATCCTTAATTTCGCCGATCGTGACCGGTTATTTCCCTCAAGTTCCTCCTCAGAAGGAAGCAGGGGTTTTCTGGTGATTAATTTCAATGGCGGCTTGAACTCCTCAGGTATGACCGGCAAGCCGTGCGGAAGCTCCGGCAAATCGCTTGCGCTTTTAAATACAGTCTTACAGATCCGGTCCTCAAGTGAATGGAAGGTGATGACAGAAATCCTTCCCCCGGGATTCAAAAGCTCTATCGATTGCTTAAGCGAATTCTCAAAAACGCCAAGTTCATCGTTTACGGCAATTCTGATAGCCTGAAAAATCCTTTTGGCAGGATGTCCGCCCTTTCTTCTGGCTGGTGCCGGTATTCCATCTTTAATAAGTTCTACTAGTTCAAAGGTCGTTTCAATAGGCTTCTTTTCCCTGGCAGCTTCGATTTTTCTTGCTATCTGCTTAGAAAATTTTTCTTCCCCATATTGAAAGAAAATCCTTGTCAGATCCTGAAATGACCATTCATTAACAACCTGGTAAGCAGAGATGTCTGAGTTCTGATCCATCCTCATGTCAAGCGGGGCATCATGATGATAGCTAAAGCCCCTCTCTGGCGTATCGAGCTGCGGAGAGGAAACACCTAAATCATAGAGGATTCCATCAACTTTATGTACTCCGCGGGTGTTTAGCTCTTCACTTATATGTTCAAAATTGCTTTGAATAAGGGTCACTCTTTCTCCGTAGCCGGCCAGTTTTTCAGCAGCATGTTTTATTGCTGTAATATCCTGGTCAAATGCATATAGCTTTCCATTAGCTGATAGCTGCGATAACAGGTATTCACTGTGTCCTGCACCTCCGAGTGTACAATCTACATACACACCGTCAGGCTTAATATCTAAACCGTCCACAGTTTCCTTAAGCAGTACTGTTTTATGCTGAAACATTTTATACATCCTTCCAACCGATAATTGAAGCTGCTCTTCCCTGTACAGAATCAGATATCAAAACCTATCATGTTTTCTGCTATTTCAGCGAAAGAGTCTTCTGAAGTTGTAAAATAGTCTTCCCAAAGAGACTTGCTCCAAATCTCAATTCGATTGGAAACTCCGAGAATCACACACTCTTTTTCTAATTGACCGTAAGCAGTAAGCGGTGCGGGAATATTAATGCGCCCCTGTTTATCCAATTCGCATTCCGTAGCTCCTGAAAAGAAAAAACGGGTAAAGGCGCGGGCATCTTTTTTAGTAAGAGGCAAAGCTTTCAATTTTTCTTCAAGCAGTTTCCATTCGTCCATTGGATAGCCAAATAAACATTGATCAAGTCCCCGTGTTAAAACAAACTCTTCACCGAGGCTTTCTCTGAACTTAACCGGAACGATGATTCGTCCCTTCGTATCAATGTTATGATGGTATTCGCCCATGAACATGCCACTGCCCCCACTTTCTAATATCAATGTACCACAATCCCCCACTTTTCACCACTTGTTTTTACTTTCGTTAAAGGGGAAAGTAATTCCTGCTTTTGCAATTGCTTTTTCCTGAGGGCAACTGTTCCATTGTATGAATAAATTTACAGTGTTCCTGCCATAAATTTCAGTTTTCCAGGCACAAAAAAAGACAGGCACACGACCTGTCTGATTACCTATATAAAAATGACTTTATGCTGATTATTAAATTCATACGGCAGCTCCATAATTTCTTTAATGAAGTCAGGTCCGTATTTATTTAAGTAATAAAAGATATTCCAGATTCTTTCCTGCGGAGAGCCAAGCGGATATAGCGAATTGGTTATCCGCTGATATTTATTTACACTTACAGAATGATTTCTTCTGGTACTATCAACAATTTTTCCATAAATGAAATCCAGCTGCCTCTCAAGATAAAGGCGGTTCTTCTCCATCAAAGGAGCAAGACCTCTATCGATTTCCATGGCTTTTTCAGAAAGAAGATGATGGTTTTCCGCAAGCTGTTTTTTCGTTAATTCATACTGAAGCCAGGCTTCATCATCTTTTACGGACTCAAGAAAGGCCTCCATAGATGCGTCTGCACCCTCCGTCAGGACCGTTTCCAAGTCCAGGCCGGTATCTTTCATATCAGTCCAAATGCCTCTTTCAAGGATGGTAATATTCAAGCGCGGCATGATCAAAGGCATTTTCATGGAGAATAAATCAAAAACACGCTTCAGCTCTGCCCAGTAAGCAATTTCTCCAGGCCCTGAAATAAATGCCAGCACCGGAAGAAGCATTTCCTGCATGAGCGGCCTGGTCACTACATTATTGCTTAACTTCTCTGGCTCATTTTCCGCTATCGATAAAAGTTCGCCATAACTAAAGGATACCTCGCCGTTTTTACCATAAAAGGTGTCTCCGTCAAATTCCAGCAGTGTTCTTTCCTTCTTGTCCCTGTCGTAATAAAACAGGTTTGCCGCGCTTGGATCCATTTCAATAGCCCGGTTATACCCCTGCTCCTGCATAAAAGACTGCTGTGACAGAACTGCTTCTGTTATGTTCCTGGTGTTTGTTATGATTTGCCCAAAGTACTCCGACTCAATTTTCCGCAATGAAGGGTCACCAGCATCTATCATTAATAATCCATATTCCGAAAACCACTCATGAATCAAAGCTGCAAAAAAATCAGCAAAAGTATTTGACTGTTGCAGAATACCCTTCATATCGGCAAGCAGTTTATTTGTAAAATCTGTTTCGCCATAAGTCTCGACGATTTCCTCCATCCAGGCATAAGCTGTTTCCAAATCCAGCTCAACATCCGTTACTGCAGATTTAAAAGGATGATATAGCGGATACGTTTTCTTTTCAGGCTTTTGGTTTTTCAGTGTATATACATGGTTCACTTCGGCAAGGTCATGGTCTTCACCCGCAATCCAAAATAAAGGAATAACGCGCGCATTGATTTCCTTCTCCTGTTCTGCGGCAAGCTTTATGATGGATATCACTTTATGAATTGTATAAAGCGGACCTGACAGAAGTCCTGCCTGCTGCCCGCCGACAACCACTACGGAAGTTTCATTCTTAAGATCTTCTATATTACGGGCGGCTTTATCGCTCAGCGGAAAGCGCGCCATATATTGCTGTATGTAAGTCGCCAGTTCCATCCTGCAAAAAGAGCGATTCATAAGCTCATTATATCTGCGACTAAAAGAGCCCTTGCTTGAAACGCTATAATGAAAGTAATCCTCAAGCGTCAAATTCCCCTCCAGGTAATCTGAAGCAAAACGATTTAAAGATGGTAAAGCGAGATCTTTCATCTCCATTTTTGTTCTCCCTTTCTCTGCTACTGCAATTCTTTTTAGAGTATATCATTCTGACCCGGGAAAACAAAAAAACTTGCCCAATAAATCCATTTATTATCGCAATATATTAGACGATCTGCACTTAATGTGATTGCAGCCCTTGCAGCATTTATGATGCAAGCGTCCATGATATGCGATATAAAATTCCGATTACAGTCAAAACAATATAACAGAAAAAGAAAAAGGCGAAGTTCACTCTCCAAAACCCTTTAAGTACTTTACTGAAAATAATTTCTCCCTTCGCTTTATAGTGGATAACCGTAACAAGGAGGGCAATTCCAAGCATGAACAGAAGCAAAATCAAAAAAAACGACTTATGCCAAATTGCTATAATGAGAAAGTGAACAGACACAATAAATAAAAACGTACTGACATCCATGGCCAGATGCACAGAACGCCGATGATTTTTAGTCACTTGTTTAGCAAACACAAACGCAGCTATATATCCGATAAAAGGAACCGTTATAAGAGCTGCTGCCACTGCAGAAAGAATTGATATCATATATTGCCCTCCCCGGCTTCCTTTCCTTTTATCATACTCAAAAGAGCCGCTGCCAGCGGAATTTCCTTCTTTTTAACTTTTGCCTCGGCTACTGCATATCCTAAGATCGAGTCAATTTCTGTACTTCGCCCGTTTTCCAGGTCGCTTAACATTGAAGAAGTATTCTCCGAAGTATTCCGGCAAATTTGCGTTATACGCTCAAAATGACTTTGCGGCTCCTTCAGCTCCAGCACATGAGAGATTTCATGGAACAGAGCTTCAAATACTTGATAATAGTGCGGATTTTCTATAAGCGCTCCGTTTTTCACACCAAGAATGCCAGTCAATGGATTAATGACGCAATTTGCGGCAAGCTTCTCTATCAGCATTTCGCGGTAATCTTCTTCCCAGACAAAAGGAAAATCATTGTTTTTATGATATGAAAAAGGAAGCAGAGCAAGATCTCCGGAAAAAGCGGCAATGCGGGTTTTTCCCATTCCCGTATGTTCGACGGAATTTCCGCTTTGTTTGAATGCTCCATGCTCCACAGCTCCTACAAATATAGAGTCTGATGACAGTTTTTTCAGCAATTCAATATGAGCATATCCATTTTGCAGAAACAGCAGGGGTATACCAATGTCCCCTATCGATGAAAGTATGTCTGTTAATTGATATTGTTTTACAGCAACAATAAGCATTTCTTCACGCTTTACTTGTTCGCTCATCCTGCTTGCAGACACTTTTTTCACGGTATGCCTATTTTGCGAAACAAGCAGCAGCCCTTCCCTGTTTATCAGCTCCGCCTGTTCCTGCGTGCGTGTATATATGGTGATTTCGTGATCGTCATTCAAATAAGCAGCAAAAAGCAGTCCGACTGCACCGCCGCCAATAATCCCTATTTTCATAATAACCTGCCTTATTCCTGACTTTTTACATTAATAATATCAAATTATCCGCTACAACAAAAAATCCAGCGAAGTTTTTGCTATATAGTTAAATACGCCATAAGCATTGCTCTTTCCTTTTTTAAAGAATTATTTGAAGAAATATACTATAATAAGTGAGTAAAGTGTCTTTAATTAGGTATGTCTTATGGCGGTGTATAAGTAAGCGTTTAACCTGCCGGAGGAAAATTCCCGGCTCCGCGTTAAAAGAAGACACATCCATTGAGCTAAAAGGGGGATCTTTGCATGGAATATAAAATAGAACGTCTGCTGGTCAATTATAAAACATTAGAGGAATTTAAAAAGTTTAAAGAATATGGTTTGCAGGAGCTGTCCATGCTTGGGGATCTGGAGGACAACATCATAGAAAACAATAGTCAATCTCCTTTTTACGGGATTTACTTCGGAGACAAATTGGTAGCGCGCATGAGTTTATATGAAAGAAAAGCGAAATTTGACCGTTATTTTGAGCCTAAGCAGGATTATCTAGAGCTATGGAAGCTTGAAGTGCTTCCTGAATACCAGAAAAAAGGCTACGGAAATGCCTTGGTTGAATATGCAAAAAGTTTTGGACTGCCTATTAAAACCAGCCCGCGCGTAAAATCAGAAAATTTCTGGAACAAAATGAATTTCAAACACGCAGAATATGATATGGAAAGAGACCTGGGTGAAAATCCATTGCTCTGGCATCCAGACAGCGCTGCTGAATGACTGCAGGGAAAATAAAAGAAAGCGTGCTTAACTGCATGCGCTTTCTTTTATTATCTTAAATGAAATTAATGTGATAATAGAATATGAATATTGATACAGCAGATTGCAGTTTATATTGTATGATCTTACTTGTTGACTCTCTCAAGATTACCGTTTTTGTCCATCTGGAATTTAACCTTCGGAATCTTTTTATCTTCCTCCAGAACAATCAGCTTCCTGGCTCTTTCCATGATAGACAGCAGGGCGTGATAATCTTCTTCAACGGACTCCATTTTTTCTTTAAGAATCCTATTTTCCTCCGCCAAGGCTTCAATCTGTGTTCCCAGTTTTTCATTTTCAAAAGCATATTGTTCCTTTTCCTTGCTATGGAGCTTGTAGACTTCTTCTAATCTTGTAAGATATTTCATTACCTCCCCGAAGGATAGGGAAGTTCCAAATGAAAGGCTTTCTTCAGGGGCAAGGGAAATCGCTGCATCTTCCCCACAAGGGAGTATTTCCGTCTCCTTCGCTATCACCTTATTTTCTTTACGCTGTTTTTTTGCCAGCTCAATGCCTGATTTGTATTGTTTTCTAACAAAGGAATTCCAGCGGAACCCGCAGGCTGCCGCTGTTCTGGATAACTGCACTCCCACCTCTTCAAACGCTTTAAGCTGTGTGCTGCTCTCGCGTATATGTCTCAGCACTACCTCTGCTAACAATAAATCTTCATCCTGGGTCCACGCATCTTGTCTGGCAATTGACATTTCTTCCCCTCCATAGCAGGTTTTTATTTCATACATATGCTCCTGCTAGAAAAGATAGAAGAAAAAGCTAGATGGTTCATGAATTATTTTTTATTAAGAAAGCTCTCTACCGCCATGTGATGTGCATCTGTTTCCCAAAGCACGGCACAATTATTGATTTCCTCCTTCATTCTTTCTTTAAGCCCGTTCTGCTGCATCCTGCTGACTAGTATTTTTTTATAAGATTTCAGCACATGGAGTTCTTTTTCCAAAATAGGCTTGATCATATCGTCAGCATCTTGAATGCTGCTGACGATATGATCGATAAAACCCATTTCATGTCCTTGTTCGCATGAAAAAATCCCCGATGTCATTAATAATTCCATAGCTGCCTGAGGAGGAATCTTCTCCAGCAAAAGAGATGCACCGCCCCATCCCGTGGTTATCCCAAGGGTTCCCTGAATAAAACCAAACGAAACCCCCGTTTTTGCATATCTGAAATCACATGCTGCTGCAAGTTCACAGCCGCCTCCAAAAGCATTTCCATTTAAAAAGGCTATGGTCGGTTTCGGTATAACTGCCAGCTTGTATACAATCTTCCCCATTCTCGCAAGCATGCCCAATGCTTCTGATTCAGTGTGAAGCACACTGAATTCCTTAATGTCTCCTCCTGAACAGAAGGATTTTTCCCCGCTGCCTGTTAATATCACAGCTTTTACCGCATCATCCGTCCGAGCTTCTTCGAGCGCTAATTCAAGGCCTTTCATTACCGCTGTATTGACGGCATTTCTCTTGTCTGGCCGATTAATGAATATTTTCATGCAACCGCCTTCATTTTTTTCAATCCTGACCGTTTCTTCCATATCCATCCTCCTGACTATTAATTGAATGTAATAACCGATATGTAAAAAAGCACAGAGAGCATGTCTCTGTGCTTTGAGCCAATTAAGGCTTTTGTGCATAAAGAAAAGCGGATGCTATCTTTATGCAGCTGTAAAATTAGTTATTTACAACTTCTTTTCCTTTGTAGGTACCGCATTCCTTACATACACGGTGTGAAAGTTTCATTTCACCGCAGTTTGGGCATGCTACCATACCTGGAACTTGAAGCTTGAAGTGTGTACGGCGCTGTCTTTTAACAGTCTTGGACGTTCTTCTAGCAGGTACAGCCATTATTCCCACCTCCTTAAAAATAAGTGAAAAGACTATGAAGACAAAAAGAATTCTGTCTTCCTGATTCCATTACGATTCCTTATCGCTGTCAAAAAAGTTGGCAAGCTTTGCTAATCTTGGATCTAGCTTTTGTTTGCTTTCTTCTTCCGAAACAACCGCCCAATCTTTTCCTGACTGGGGAGCTCCTTCTTCTGAATTGACATCCTCACAAAAAACCTGCATGGGAATTTCGAGCAATACATTTTCTGTTATTACCGGTATTAGATCTACAACGTCACCCTCCACAACAGTTACTTCTTCACCTTCGAAGGTTTCACCGTGTGCGTTAAATAAAAAGGTTTCAATTGTATCAATATCAATCGGATATTTTACATCTACCAGTGTACGGGAGCAAGGCAATATTAATTCTCCAGAAAGATGCAAATGGAAAGTAACTCTCCCCGAACTGAGGTCAGCTCTTCCTGTTACTTTTATAGGAGAAACTCCGCGAATCTGCGGATCCCTCTCCATGATTCCAGTAACGTCCGCATATTCATCAATCTGAAAATTTTTATCCCGATATTTTTGAAGTTGACTAATTGTCCATTTCAAATGAATCACCTCAAGGCAACAAAGGTAATTATAGCTGTCATTCTACCGTTTGTCAATATTTTTTCTTTACACTATAATGTAGTCATTATAACCATTTTAACTTTAAGCCATTCATGCATTTTGGGCATTTTCGGCGCAGAATACGCCGGTCCTTTATGGCATACTGCGCCATGCAGGTCCTGCCCTATTTGCTTCGCAGGCTGATCAGCCGCTTACGTTTTTCTTTGGCTAACTGCTGCGGCTAGCCTGCTGTGCAAAAGATGCCGGCCCTTTATGGCATACTGCGCCATGCAGGTCCTGCCCTATTTGCTTCGCAGGCTGATCAACCGCTTACGTTTTTCTTTGGGCCAAGTACTATTTTAGCATGAAGTTGAAAAAATACAAATTAATTCAGGTGAGGTGAAGGTTATGAGGGCTGTTGGTGTAGTTGTAGAGCACAATCCTTTCCATAATGGGCATGCATTTCATATCGCTCAGAGCAGGAAGAAATCAGGCGCTGATATTGTTGCAGCTGTCATGAGCGGGCCATTTTTGCAGCGGGGGGAACCTTCCTTGGTTTCAAAGTGGGCAAGGGCAGAAATGGCGTTATCAGGAGGTGCCGATCTAGTTATAGAGCTTCCTTTTGCTTTCGCTCCGCATAGTGCTGAAATCTTCGCAAGAGGGTCTATCGGCATATTGGAAGCATTGAAATGCGAGGCTTTTTGTTTCGGAAGTGAAGAAGGGAAAATAGAGCCATTCCTTCAGGCATATCATTTTTTGAAAGAAAATCAGGTTCTTTTTGATGAATTGCTAAAAAAATTCATAAAAGAGGGAAACAGTTATCCAAAAGCAGCTTCACTCGTATTCAGTACGCTCTCAAAGGGCGGACAGTATCTCGATTTGACGAAGCCGAATAATATCCTCGGTTATGAATATGTCAAAGCTGCCCTTTCAAATGGATTTTCCATAAAGCCTGTTACCATTCAGCGGATTGGAGCGGATTACCATGAAACCGAGCTTATCTCAGGCCATATTGCCAGTGCAACCGGCATAAGGAAGGCTTTGTCGGAAAACGGCCAGGACCTTTCTGGAATTGGGGATTACATTCCCCTCTCAACGAAAGAAATTCTCGGTACGTACATGAAGACTTATCATTCCTTTCATACCTGGGAACATTACTGGCCGCTCCTGAAATATAAAATTGTGTCTTCCACTCCTTCTCAATTGGCAGAAATTTATGAAGTGGAAGAAGGTATAGAGCATAGGATGCAAGATGCAGCATTATCGTCCTCTAACTTCCAGGAATTTATGGGGCTCATGAAAACAAAGCGCTATACATGGACAAGAATTCAAAGGATTCTCATTCATGTGCTTGCAGGAACTCCGAGGCAAAATCGGCTGCAAGACGGGCAAATGCCTCAATATTTACGGCTGCTCGGCATGACAGCCAGAGGAAGGAACTATTTAAGTGAAGTTAAGAAATCTTTGCCTCTTCCTATAATTTCAAAACTATCGTCATATCATGACAAGAATATCCTTCCAGATATAAAGGCCGCCAATATATATGCAATGGGGCTTAAACCATCCTCTCAAAATATCCTTATAAAAAGAGAGTATGAAGCTCCAGTCATGCTGCCGTAAAAAAACACACAAAAAAAGCTTAAACAATCTGCAGCACAGATTGTTTAAGCTTTTTAATTTTCCGGAAAAGAAAAAATCAGGATTTCTTCGCCTTTAGTTTCTCCAAATAGTTTAGTGCATCATCGAAAGAGTCAACTGGCACAATTTTCATTTTTGTTTTGATATCCTTCGCAGCCGTTAAAGCATCCCGGTAATTTGAGTGGAGCCTTCCTTTTTCATTAGGAGCAAAGAAAATCTGTGCACCGGTTTCATCTGCCGCTACAATTTTTTGCTGAATCCCGCCTATCGGACCCACTGACCCGTCCTCTGACATTGTACCTGTTCCGGCTATTTGATAGCCTTTTGTAAGGTCGCCTTTCGTCAGCTGATTATAAATTTCCAAAGTAAACATCAGACCTGCTGACGGCCCGCCGATTTGATCGGTATTTATGGAAACAGCTGGAGTGGTTTCAGGTTTTTTATCATCATCCAATGCAATTCCTATTCCGGCCCTTTTTGGATCTTCTTTAAAGGTTTTCAGAGGCAGCACTGCTGTTTTTTCGGAGTTCCCTCTTTCATATACAAGGGTGATTTTGTCGCCTGCTTTCTTTTTCCCTACATAATCCATGAATTCTTTTGATGAATGAAACTTCAGGTCATCAACTTGTACAATTTGGTCCCCTGCATGCAATTTGCCATAAGCAGGCATGCCTTTTACTGCCTCAAGCACATATACCCCTA
The DNA here is from genome assembly GCF_001866725.1 of Bacillus sp. MUM 13. Taxonomy (NCBI): domain Bacteria; kingdom Bacillati; phylum Bacillota; class Bacilli; order Caryophanales; family Bacillaceae; genus Bacillus; species Bacillus sp. MUM 13. The sequence goes on along the minus strand of NZ_MLYQ01000001.1, from coordinate 22,781 downwards.
AATACTTAAAGGAAATCGGCTTATGCGCCTTTTCATACGCAACTTTGATTGCGCTATTTTTCGAACCATCCATCATGTGCAGCTGTGTGACATTGTATTCCTCATCCGTTTGGCTTTCGTCCCGAATAGCTCTTTCAGGATACAGCTCCTGATACTTGCTCATTTTCGCAATAATATACGAATAAATATTAGCTCTTCCCATTCTTACAGTTGTCAGCATGAAGCTTCCTTTTGCTTCATCGCCCCCCTGAACTTTCACTATCGGCTCTAACTCTTTTGCCATTCCAGGTTTAGTTACATAGTAAGGCAGGTAATAAAACGCGGATGCACAAAGAATGATAATCGCAGCCAGGAAAGAGCGAAAAAAAACTTTACGGCTCATTTATAGCAGACTCCTTCCAAGTTTCAATGCATTTCTTAATTTCTTTTACATGCTTTTTTGCTTCTTCTTCTCCAATAGTAATTATTTCAAGAATATTTGTAAATGATTTTGAATTGTATTTTCCAGCATCCGGCCGGATCATGACATCAGATGCAACTTTTCTGTTTTCCGCGAGTTCCCGCTGCATAATATCAAGGCTTTGCATGATAACATCATAAATGGATGCTATTTCCGCCTCCTGCTTAAAATGCGACACATCAACACCTATAACAATGTCAGCACCCATGCTTTTTGCCACCGAAACCGGAACCCGGTCTGCCACCCCTCCGTCAACCAGCAGCCTGTCACCAATTTTTTCAGGAACGAAGATTCCCGGAATTGAAATACTCGCCCTGACAGCTTCAGCAATCGGTCCATTATCAAAAATGACCTTTTCACCTGTCTTAATATCTGTAGCTACAATTGATACTGGTATTTCGGTGTCTTCGAGATTTTTCCCATATGTAAACATTCTGATAAACTCCTTGATCCGCTTGCCGGAAATAAAGCCCATCTTGGGAATTGTAAAATCCAGATAGTACTTCCGCTTAAAGGTCTTTGCAAGCTGATACAGCCTTTCAATATCAGGACCTGCCCCGTAAAATGCTCCTACAAGAGCCCCCATGCTGCTTCCTGCTATCATATGGACAGGTATGCCCTCTTCTTCCAGAATTTTAATGACTCCTGCATGAGCGAAGCCCCTCGCTCCTCCAGAGCCAAGCGCTAGGCCGATTTTGGGCTCTCTCAAGGCCGCTCCCTCCTTTGATTCACGGTCATATCATTCCTTTAAAGTTATGGTCTTAAAATGAATTCTATGTGCATATTGTGTAGGACAGGGCCAAGATTATTTTTGCATCCGTGCAATTTTGAACAATTATAAAAAGTATGGACCATCCATAAGACATACCATCCAATTTATTTTTCATGCATATTCCCTTCTGGAGGAGGCTAAGAAGTTTTGTTTAAGTCAAAGATCAAATCTCTTACATTAGCGGCTTTCATTACAACAATTGCAGGGGCACTCATCACCTTTCCGCAAGAATCCTTTGAAGCTTCCATCAGGGGATTGAATATGTGGTGGGAAATTGTTTTTCCCTCCTTGCTTCCTTTTTTCATTATTTCAGAAATGCTAATTGGTTTTGGCGTAGTTAAATTTATTGGTGTTCTGCTCGAGCCGATGATGAGACCTTTATTCAGAGTTCCTGGGATAGGAGGATTCGTATTGGCAATGGGAATGGCTTCAGGATTTCCCTCTGGCGCCAGATTCACAGCAAGGATGCGCCAGGAAAACCAGATCAGCAGAATAGAGGCAGAAAGATTAGTATCCTTTACTAACTCCTCTAATCCTCTTTTTATATTTGGTGCCGTGTCTGTAGGATTTTTTCATAATTCCAATCTTGGAATCATCCTGGCTATATCCCATTATGCCAGCAATATTTGTGTAGGACTTATTATGCGTTTTTATGGTAAAGAAGATGTGCCAAAAAAAACTGTAAAATATAAATCTATTTCCATTAAGCAGGCGTTAAGGCAAATGCATATTACCAGGCTCCAGGAAAAGAGACCGCTTGGCAAACTTCTTGGCGATGCTGTGATCTCGTCCATTCATAGCCTGCTTTTAATTGGCGGATTTATCATTTTATTTTCTGTGATCAACAAATTGCTTTATCATATGAATATCACAGATTTACTGGCAAAAGGAGTAGAATTTTTATTATCTTTTATCGGGTTTCCCGAAACATTGAGCACTCCGTATATTGCAGGTTTGTTTGAAATCACCCTCGGTTCTCAAATGACAAGCGGGGCTGCAAATGCATCGTTAATGCAGCAGGCAGTCATAACAAGCTTTATCTTGGCTTTCAGCGGCTTCAGTGTACAAGCACAGGTGGCCAGTATTCTTGCAGAGACAGATATCCGGTTTTTCCCATTTTTCGCAGGAAGGATTCTTCAGGGATTTTTAGCGGCCTTTATTACTTTTCTTGTCTGGAAACCAGTTTACGAACATTTCAGCTATATAAGCAAACCTACCAATGCTCATCCCGTATCCGGAATAGGCGAAGGCGGATTCACCATTTCCCTCTACCACATCGTGGTACAGTGGGGGCCTCTTTTTACCATCTTCTGTTTAATTTTATATATTTTCATATCATCTGCTAAGATGAATGAGCATAAGAAATAGCGCAGAGTCCTAAGGGATAACTGCACAAAAAAAAGGATGCGGCGGCATCCTATTTTTTTTGTGCAGAATCAAATTTTTTATGAAGGGCATCTTTCACAATGGCCGGCACCAATTCTGAAATGTCCCCACCATATTTGGCAACTTCTTTTACAATGCTTGAGCTGAGGAAAGAATACTGGTTATTTGTCATTATGAAAAATGTTTCAATCTTTTCATTCAGCAATCTGTTCATTGATGTACCTTGCATTTCGTATTCGAAATCCGAAATGGCTCTCAGTCCCCTGATTATAGCATCTGCTTTTATACTTTTTGCATAATCAACAAGGAGCCCCTGAAATGAATCCACTTTAACATTCGGAATATGCTCCGTTGCTTTTTGGATAAGCGCCAGCCGGTCCTCAATCGAAAAAAGAGAATTCTTTGCTGAATTATTCAGTACGACCACATATACTTCTTCAAAAACTTTAGCGCTTCTTTGGATAATATCAAGATGGCCGAATGTAATCGGATCAAAACTACCTGGACATACTGCAATTTTAGTCATTGTTTGAGTCCCCCTGTCCGCCTTCCCCATTTTCAAAGCGGTATATGGATACAGCAATCATTCCATAAATTTCTTTTTTCCATTTTATGAAACCGCTGACTTTTTCCGGCAGCACCACATCGCTGCCATGCTCACAGACTATAAAACCATCATAACTAAGCAAATTCCCAGTATATATGGACTCCAGCAGATCTACCAGCTTTTGTTTTTTATATGGAGGATCCAGTAAAATGAGCTTAAAGGAAAGCTCTCTTTTCATCAATGCCTTGATGGCCCTCTCTGCATCATTTTTGTATACTTCTGCTTTTTCTGTAAAACTGCAGGCTTGCAAATTGGCTTTGACCGTCTGCAGGGCCTTATATTCCCGGTCGATAAATATGGTCTTATCGATTCCCCTGCTTAAAGACTCGATCCCGAGTCCGCCGCTGCCTGCAAATAAATCCAATGATAATCCGCCGTCGAAATACGGGCCAATCAAATTAAAAATTGATTCTTTCACTTTATCTGTTGTTGGACGGGTACCAGTACCTGGTACTGCTTTTAATGGCCTTCCTTTACAACTTCCGGAAACGACCCTCATATTCTCACCACATTTTTTGACAAATTTCTACCACTACCTATCCTAACATATTCGAATATGTGAGCCAATACATTTTAAAGCATGAACTGCCATCCAGTCGATCCTGCATTAGTTTTCACTACCTTTCAATATATAAACTGACTTTCGAACAGGATATTTAGTACCGCAGGCTATACTTCACCTGTAAATGTCATCAGCAGCATGCCAAGACACCCTCTGGAAAAATTCTTTGTTTTTGAATAAAAAGGGAATAATCGGCCATAATGTATTGTAACAACATCACTGTTTCAGGTGTTGTTGCCAACCGCGGAGAAGACTTACGTTTCCCCATAAGCTCTTCCTCCGGTTTCTCCTCTCCCTTTGCCTTCTTTCCTTTTATAAAGGATATAGAAGGACCTGCAGTAATTTCTGCAGGTTTTTTTATTGGCTGTTTTCGTAAACTTTGCCGCTATGGAACAAGGGGCTGATTTCCGCTTCAGGATGCCCGCTTTACGTGGGGCGGGGGCTCACCTTCCCGCTAATCCTACACTATCGCACCTTACACTCCAATCAACCCGGTTTAACAACAGGATCGCTTCACAGAACATATTAAAACAGCAATATTTAAGAAAAGAGCCTTTGATCTGCCTAATAAAGGATCTTTGAACCACCATGCCTTCTAATTCGTGCAGGAACATGATAAAGTAAAAGAGATTATGTTTTAATAGGAGAGATGCAGTTGATACAGCGTTTTATTGAGCTTGGAACAGGATATTCAGATATATACGAACTTATAGAAATAGGCAGGTCAAATCAGCAGCGCATCCTGCGTTTGCTTGCTCTGCATACAGAAAAGGAAGGCAAACAGGTAATTTCCCCGGTTATTGTGCTGCAGCCGGCACAGCCCGGGAATTTCCAGCCTTTATACATATGCAGGGAGGGAATTCCCAGCCCCCGCCTAAAGCCTAATAAACGGTACGGACTATTTGAGGAATTAGCAAAGGAACTCGGAAAATCCATTATTGAACTCGAAGTTAAGCCATCAAATTTGTACAGTGAAAAAGAGCTATATTTTCAGCATTTAATAGGGATATTACGAATGAATAAATATTTGCCTCCAATGAGCTGAAACCTCCCCAGGCGCATACACCCTGTCATAGAAGGCCATTCACGCAAATATTCAGGGAACATGCAATAAAAAAGCTGACTCGCTTAAAAGAGTCAGCTTTCTTTAAATACCCATTTTATAATCATATTCCTTCGCTTTATCTGGTTTTGAATTTTCATATTCCAATTTCAAAAAGGGTTTATAGGACAGATCAACTTTTTTTACGAAGGAATAAGACTTCAGCTTTTCTGCTAAGGCTTCTACATCATCCATATTTGTATAAATCACCACATATTTAAGTTTTTTTGATACAAAATGGATATTTCCGAATTTCCTGAGCATCTTTGCTTGTTTTAATGTATGTAAATACACGATAATGCCTTGTCTCGCTCCAAACATAATAGACTGACTCCCTTATTCAAGGTTTTCATTAAGTGTAGCACAGCGCAAACTTTTCTTTCAACTAGAAAAGTTTATCCGCAGGGAAGTTTAGGGAAAAAATGGGTAAGAAAGGATGTTGATTAATGGAACTGGAGCCGATATGGAATTCTTTTATACACTATCTCACTAAGGAAGAAGGCGTCCATAAAGTGTGGCACAAGAAGATTGCAGGACTGCCATTTTTATATATCCAATATTCAGAAGATTCACATTCTCCCGATTCGCTTTCACACCTGATAAAGCAAGCATCTGCCAGATCCATGCGGGGCAAACGGCTGCACAGTGTCACGATCTTTGTGCGCAGGGAAACGGGCCTAAGTGTCTTCAGGCACCGGTTTTATGTTCCGCAGCAGAAAATGTTCTGCTGCGGAAATTTATGTGATGATTGCATCTTGTACAGAAATGATGGCTAACTGATTCATCCTATTATGGCACAAAAAAAAGCCTGTTTCCAGGCTTTTTTGCATGCTAGGCAGAGCAGGAACAGCTTCCTCCCGAACCGCAGCCCCCGCCGCATCTTGACTGTGATTCAAAAAATGGATTTCCTGAAGGAACCTTAATGTTAAATGAAACGGCTTGGCCTATTTTAAGGCTCATTTCATCCAGGATCCCCTGCAGTTCTGTTTCAGCTCTTTTAAATTCCGCAATGGTTGGATGAAGATCCATATCCCGCTTAGAGTGCCTGATTTCAAGATTCACCCGTTTATATTCAGGATGATATTTCCCGAATCTCTGCACCTCTTCATACAAATCTTTAAGAGAAGAAAATTCCCTGATTTTCCGCTGCGCTTCACTGTCATTACGCATATTATATAAGCTTTGAAAATAATTTTCCCCAAGCTCTGATTGTATAACCATCTGCGCCAATTCATCGGCGCTTTGCAAAATGTCCGCTCTTTCAATAGTAGCAAGCATAAACTGGCTCACCTCCACCACTATCTTAACATTATCGGCAAAGTTATGCCATTCCTTTGACTAAATGCTTGAATGAATATGTACGAAAAATTCCTTAGATAATCCAGTTGGCATGTGTGCCATATCCACTACTTCCATCTTTATTTTATGTTTTCCGGAAGGAATATCTTTAATGATAAAAGCGGCAGTTTTCATATCTCTCACCTTTTTTTCATCAAGATAAACGGCAACTTCAGCCTGTTTTTTTTCTCCCGAAGCACTGAAGCTATAATTTTTCATATATACTTCTGCGTAAATGCTGCTTCCCTTTAGATAATAGTGAATTTTAAAATCATCGCTATTAATTTCAGTAATCCCTGCTTGTGCAGCTGCTTTGCTGTTTGGTGACAATCCGATGGTTTGCAAAAGCGGCGTGGAAATATGGCTGCATGCTGCATAAATCAGCAGCATGATTATCGAGCATCTGATAGCTTTCATTCTTTCACCCTCCTTTGCACTATTCTCTGCAAAAAAAAGCAAAATACACATCATTTGTGAATATTCTCTGCCCTTTCCATAAAGGCTAGCTGTTTCCAGGTGTATTCATTGCCTGAAACATGGACATCATCATGGAGGCAATTTGGACTCCATCTGAAAATTTGGAAATACGATGCGGAATGGATTTTTTAAAGAAATATGTGGCTTCTGTTTCCATGCTTGCAAGCAGCTGCGGGTTCCTCATAAGTTTTCTGTACCAAATCGGCTGCAGGCGAAGATAGTTTTTTAAGTCCTCGCTTTTTTCTATTACGCTGTAAATGTCTTGTCTCAAATAATCACCCTCTTTCTAATCCTTTCTAAATTGAAACGGATTGGGACGTGCATTTTCTCTTTTTGGTTCTTCTGATTTACTTTGTTCACCTCCCTGAAAAGAAGAAATGACCCCCTGGATTGCACCAAGAGCCTGATTTGCATTTGAAATATATTTTTGGATCTGAGTTATATCCATACCTTTAAAAACATTAAGCAAGTTTCCCATCAAATCGGATTTCTCGTCGTTTGATGCTTCTTCTTTAACAGTGTTTCCTTCTTGATATTTTTCCCACTGCTTGTTTCCTTCACCTAATAAATACCATTCCTCAAACAAAGCCTGCCAGGTATACTTGCCCTGTCTTACTTCCGTTCTTAGCTTCGGATGATTTTGGACAAATTGCCTGAACTGTTCTACGGATGGACGGCGTTTATTGGCCATTCTTTTCACCTCGCTTTAAGACATTTGCCTACCTACAGAGTATGCAAAAATGTAAAAACTGTGCATCCGCTGTACAAGCAGGCATGCAAATAAATATAATAATGAATAAGATATGGAGGGGTTTTCATGGCAGATCAATTATCAGTGCAGTTTCAGGAACTCGCAAAAACAGCAAACGAGGAAGAGCTAAGAGTTCTGTCTTTATTATTGAAGGGACTTAAAGAAAGAAAAACACAAAATGGAACGTACATCTCAAAGCTTCTGCAATTAAGCAGCGAGCTTGGAGAAAACAGCTTAACCATGTCCATGCCCATCTCAAGCCTAGTGCATAATAACCTTGGCATTGTACATGGGGGAGTGATTGCCACTTTAACAGACACAGCAATGGGCACCCTCGTAAACAGTGTGCTTCCGGAAGGAAAATCTGCGGTAACAGCAGAGATACAGATTCACTACCTCCATCCCGCAAATGGAAATAGGCTGACATGCAAAGCTGTCTTCATTCACAAAGGAACCAAAACCATGGTGCTTGAAGGAAAGGTATACCTGGAAAATGGCACATTATGCGCTCATTCCACAGCCACTTTTTACATGATAGCTGCAGAACCAGTTTAAAAGAACGTAACGCTTGCGGCACAGCTCCTCTTTTTAGCAGACTGCTGCAAGCGTAATGTAAAAGATAAACATCTCCCTGAACCAGTGCGGTCAGTCATCATTGACCACCCGGAATGTTATCTGTATACACCTTGATAAGATGTGTATTAACCATTTGCTTATATGGCTCCTCATGTCGGCTTTGCCTCCAAAAAACCGGATAAAAAAAGAAGCCCCATGATCCTGCCGGGACTTCCTTAATCACTATTTAGCAATGAAATTCTGGGTGTAATAGTTATGATAAACTCCTACGCCAATATCAGTGAACTCGCCGCTCAGGAGAGCTTCACGGTGCCCCTTGCTGTTCAGCCAGCCCTCCATCGCTTCAATCGCATCTATATAATGGGCAGCGATGTTTTCACCAGCAGCGCGATAAGTAACATCACCTTTTTGCAGTCTTTCTGTTAAATCTCCCTTTGTCGGAGATGTATGCGAAAAATAATCGCCTATCGACATATCATTGCTGTGAAGAAAAGCAACCTCTGCAATTTGTTCATCCCATTTGAGTTCTGAAAGCTTAAAACGGTCTCTCATGACATTGGTAATATCAAAAATTTGTTCTTTATTGCCCAGTTCGACTTTTTTCCATTCTTCATCAGTCAGTTCCTTATTTTTCAGGAGTGTACCGTGATAAGTCATTTCATAAGGGCTGATTTTAAGCAAAGCATCTTCATTTAAAAAACGGATGCTCGATACCGTACCGGTAAACTTATCAAGGTAAAGCTGGGCATAAACGTTTCCCATTTTAACAAGTGGCCGCATATTCATATCTTCCTCCGATAGTTCAAATCGGTATGAACTGCCTTTTTCATTAATATTAACCGAGGTCTCGAAAAAAAGGCTTGAATATAATTCATCTATCGGCTGTCCGATTTTAAATGGCATCACGTTAACCCTGCTGCCGAGCCCATATGCAGATATGACCTTCCCATTCTCCACTGCAAGCTGAAAATAATGCTTTCTTTCCTTATTATAAATCCACCACTCATAACCAAACGCAGAAAGATCGACCCTTGCAGGCTTGCCGTATGTTTTTAGTGCACGGGATGCCGGCTTGCCAATAATGGAGGCAATTCCCTCACGAGGCTGCTTTAAACTCCCGCTTTCTTCATGTTTATTTTTTTCCTTGATGGTCTGACTGTCTTCTTTAGGATTTACATCATTTTTTCCGTATAGAACGGGGTTTTTCCCGCTGTCATTTCCAATATTGAGATATATGCCTATCAAAAAAAACAAAATCACTAAAATGAAAATTTTTGCAAGTGTACGCAGAGGATTCCTCCCCCTCTCTTTCTCTTAATGGAATCAGGGTTGCAAACTTAGAGGATATTAGAAGCACCGCAATAAATGCGTATTAGTTGTCCTAAAAAAGCTTGGTGCAGAATTTTTAAAAACGCATTCAAAATACAGGCTGAATGGCTCTAGAAAGTAAAGAAATTCCGAAACAGTCTAGAATCAGCACCAATTTCCTGACACTAAAGGTTTTTTTTATTATAGCATTGTTTTTTTATGAATAATATAAATCATACTTATAAAACATCGTGCTGAATATTAAGAATTCATGAAGGAAATCCTGCCGATTTTTGGATTACATCACTAACAATGGATGAACTAATTGCAACTTAGTTAATTTCATACTATTATAAAAATATAGAACAATCTGTAACCGCAAACATTTTTGGGAATATAATATATTTTATTCATATAGTATTCCATAATTTGTTTTGTCAATTCTATCAATTCAATTTCATATTTTAGACTTCTGCCGCAGGGATATTTCCAGTACAATGTTTCCCCCGGCTTCAGAGCACCAGTCCCCAGCAAATCATTTATCAGTATGAAATTGATAATTTTCAACTTATTAGGAGGGTAATTGAAGTGAAATTTGAAAGCTATGGTTTTAATCAATTAACAGCAGAGTTAAATAGGCTAGATGATGTAATGAACAGCCACGGTTTAGTGAGAGCTGAGCAATGGGATTATGAAAGAGTAAATTATGACCGAAAATTCGAATTACAGGAAGGCGTTTTTTACCTTCGTGTCCAGGGCTACTCTGTTGAAGGAGACGTAGGCTCTCATAAAGCTGTTATTAAACTATTGGTTCCTTTGTTAGGCAAGCACTATTACCCTCATGGCCTAGAGTATGGAGAAGGAGAGCACTTTCCCGCTTCACTTATTAAGCAATGTGAAAAAACCCTTGCTGCAGTCAAGGCTGAACTGGATGAGTTTAATGGACTTTAATTAAATAGCACTGCCGAAAACAGGGCGAATATCCATGATTTTGGCATCAGAAAGCAAAAAAAACCTGGTCAGCAAGACCAGGTTTTTTTTGTTTTGTTTAGATATTACCCAAAATGGCTTTTATGACAGATGTTGTATCTCCGCCTTTATAAAACACATACAAAAGCAGATATACAGCTACTCCAGTAATAGCGGTAAAAAACCAGATGACGCTGGTAACCGGACCAATTTTCCTGTGTTTAGCAAATTTTTTATTATACGCAAGTGCCAGGGTCACAATCCCAAAAACTCCTCCAGTGGTGGCGAGGGTAATATGGAAGATTAAAAAAATTGTATAATATACTTTAATTTTATCCGGACCGCCAAAGGCAGTATTTCCGATGAAAACTGTGCGGGTAGCATAAATCAAAAAGAAAATCAGCGCGAATACAGCACCAGTGACCATGGCCTTTTTATGCGCTTCAATGTTGCGCTGCTTAATCAGGTACCAGCCGATTGCAATCATGATTGCACTTAATACGATAAAAGCGGTGCTGATTGTAGGGAGAATTGGTAAAGACATAGGATAGTTAAACGCCCTCTCTATTTATATTCATCTCATTCATTTTATAAAACGTTTTGTTAAAATTCAATATAATACTCCCTTTCGTAACAGAACGCTCACTTTTCCGCAAAAAATACGGCATCCCGCTTCAAGCAGGATGCCATATTTTCATTTTACAAAATCAAAATCTAAAGCGGGATCAATTTTTTTTGATTCTCCATTTTCCTGCCGGTACCAGGAAAAGAAAATATACCCTAACAAGATTCCATACACAATTTCCTGAATGATTTTCATAAGAACCCCTCCGAGCTGCTGATCCTCTAGCAATGGAAGGCCATTGAAAAGCTCCGGCCCGCTTAACTGAACCCCTGATAAAGCAGAAGATGGAACACAGAGCGCCATGGCACTCGACCATGCTTGCGGATTAGAAAATGTATGGTAAATCGGGTGATCCGCAAAAATGATAAGCGCACAAGCAGGTGTCAGCAAAATGGCGCTGCCAAAAATATATCCGACTTTCTTTAGCCCTGAAAGACTTTCTCTTTCCGGCAGTGTATTCAATAATGGAAACCACATGAATATGGCGGCAATAAACAGGACTATTGTATACGTACTGTGCAGCCACATGTTCACCTTAATAAAGTCAAATATCAAAGGGATGTGATAGAAAGAAAAAAGCCCGTTAAAAACAATCAGAGCAATCAAAGGAATCGTAAAGAAATTAAAAATAGTATCCAAACCCCTGATGGAAATCAGCCATCTAAAAAGCCAGCCGGGAATGCTGATAATAAATAATGGAGCAATCACGAGATAAAGGATAGCCATCTGTGACATATGGACACTGAACATAATATGCCCAAGCAGGTCAACTGGCGACCCTTTTATTATATACAGCAGCAGCATCGTTACAGTAAAGATCAAATTTTGTCCTGCAGGCACTGGTGCGTTTCCTGCGAATATATATCTATACTTCGTGACCAATAACAAATAACCGACAGTTAAGATGATCAAAGATGCAAAAAAGTATGGACTCCACAAGGCCTGAAAACCAAATATATCAATTGACATACAATCACCCCTTTAACACATTTGCTGCCAGTCCCTTTTACCCGTTTTGTCAGGCGTTGTTTTCGGTGATATATATAGAAAAACCGGCTCAATTTCAGCCGATTTTCCTTATAAAATCAAATCCAGACAATAGTCAGGAACGTTAGTATGGCAATGGACCCCACCGCTAACCCTGCATATATAAATATGGTTATCGTTTCGTGGCCCTTATGCTTCATATGCATGAAATAATACAATTGAAATATTACCTGTACAACAGCCAGAAGCAAAATAAATGGCTTAGTGAACCAATGTGAAAAACCGTCATACTTCACTGCAAAAAAAGCGATTAGAGTAAGGAAGATCATGAGCGTAAAAGTTATAAGCTGATGCTTCATTTCCTCAGCATTTTTTTTGCGGCGATACGTTAAATTCACATTAGGGTTAGCTGAATTTGATTGATCATTCGCCATCAGTTTATCCCACCATTCCCATTAGATATACAACTGTAAAGATAAATACCCATACTACATCAATAAAATGCCAATACAGGCTTGCAATATAAAATTTAGGCGCATTATATAAATTGAGTCCTCTTTTTGCATTTCTCAGCATCAGGGATAAAAACCACATCAGACCAAAGGCAACGTGGCCTCCATGAAATCCTACAAGCGTATAGAAGGCAGATCCAAATGCACTGCTTGTAAACGTATGATGGAATTCATGGACATAGTGATTAAATTCATACACTTCCAGTCCGAGGAATCCAAAGCCGAGCAAAACTGTTACCACAAGCCAGGATTGCATTTTATTGAAATCCCGGTTCTTCATATGAAAAATTGCATAAACGCTAGTCAAAGAGCTTGTAAGCAAAAGCATTGTGGCAACAAATGTTAAAGGCAATTCAAATAAATCTTTTGCAAGGGCAGCACCATCATTCGGAACTTTGTCCTTCAAAGCAAGATAAGTGGCAAATAAAGAAGCAAATAATACAGTCTCGCCGCCTAAAAACAGCCAAAATCCCAAAAACTTATTTTTTCCTTCAAGAGTGGCTTTTTCTGGAGCAGCAGGCCAGGTTATGTCAGTGAATTTTTCATCTGCATGCATTATGCCTTTACCCCCTTATCTTCATCCTCTAGCAAATCCTCTTTATGAATATGGAAACCATGGTCATCGATTACTGATCGGAGAAGCATGGATCCAAATGTAATTGCAATGCCAAGGATGATTACAGGTATGGCCCAAGTTGTTTTATCAGCATGATACATCGCACCGAAAGCTGCAACAAACAGACCAAGTGAAGTGGTCACAGGCAGAATGGATGAGTTAGGCATATGGATATCACCCAGCGGCTCTGCAGGTGTATAAGTATTCTTCCCTTCCATTTTTTCAATCCAAAAGGCATCTAGTCCTCGGACAAGCGGCGTTTGTTTGAAATTATAAAAAGGAGGCGGTGAAGGAATGGACCATTCAAGCGTGCGTCCATCTCCCCAAGGGTCATTTCCTACTTTTTCATTTTTAACAGACGTCATAATAATATTGACAAGCATTACCAGTACTCCGATTGCCATTAAAAATGCCCCAACTGTACTTATCATATTGGCCGTCTCGAAACCTTGGCCAGGAAGATAGGTAAACACACGGCGTGGCATCCCCATGAGTCCTAAAAAATGCTGAACAAAGAATGTCAAGTGGAAACCGATCAGGAAAAACCAGAACGAAATTTTCCCGAGAGCTTCGTTTAAAATTGTTCCGAACATTTTTGGCCAGTAAAAGGTTATTCCCGCAAGCAAGCCTAAAACTACTCCGCCTACAATTACATAATGGAAATGTGCTACAACAAAATAACTGTCATGATACTGATAATCTGCTGGAGCAGCAGCAAGCATGATGCCTGTTACTCCCCCCATTGTAAAAGTAGGAATAAAAGAGACAGCGTAAAGCATTGGCGTTGTGAATTTTACGCTTCCGCCCCACATGGTAAAAATCCAGTTGAAGATCTTGATGCCTGTAGGGACAGCAATAGCCATTGTTGCAACCGCAAATATGGCATTCGCAATCGGCCCAAGTCCTACCGTAAACATATGGTGGGCCCATACCATGAAACCAAGGAAACCAATTAAAACGGTAGCGAATACCATTGAAGAATATCCGAATAATCTTTTCCTTGAGAATGTTGCGAATATTTCAGAGAAAATACCAAACGCAGGCAGAATAAGAATATATACCTCAGGATGGCCGAATATCCAGAAAAGATGCTCCCAGATTATCGTATTCCCTCCAGCTGCTACTTCAAAGAAATTAGCCCCGAACATCCGGTCGAACATCATCAGCGTTAGCCCTACTGTCAAAGGAGGGAAAGCAAAAAGAATTAATGCCGAAACCACAAATGTCGACCAGGTCAAAAGAGGCATCCGCATATAAGTCATGCCTGGTGCACGCATGTTAATGATGGTAACGAGAAAATTGACTCCCGCAATTAATGTTCCAAATCCCGAAATCTGCAGTCCGAGTATATAAAAATCGACTCCATGTCCAGGAGAGTTCATGGCGAGGGATGCATATGAAGTCCATCCTGCATCCGGCGCTTTTCCAAAAAACCAGGATAGGTTCAAGAAAACGCCACCAAAGAAGAATAGCCAAAACCCAAGCGAATTCACATATGGAAATGCGACATCCCTCGCACCTATCTGCAAAGGAACAACTGCATTCATCATCGCAAAAATCAGCGGCATGGCCGCAAGGAAAATCATTGTCGTGCCGTGCATTGTTATAATTTCATTATATAAGCCTGCACTTACAAAGTCATTATTCGGCACTGCAAGCTGAATTCTTATAAACATCGCTTCCAGTCCGCCGACTACAAAGAACAGTCCGCCTGTAATAAGGTATAATATGGCGATTTTCTTATGGTCAACTGTTGTAAGGAAATCCCAAATCGTTGCGCCAAATCCTTTTTTCTTAGCGTGCGTACTCACAATCCAACCCCCTATTCAATCAATATTCCCCTATTGTGCTTCCACTTTCAGACCCATTAAATATGCAGACAGTGCATCCAGCTGCTGATCTGTAAGCTTTCCGTATTTTCCGGTCATTTTATTGCCCGGTTTATATTCTTCAGGATTTTGAAGCCATTTTTTCAGATTTTCTTCATTATGCTTTAAAACACCAGCGATCCGTTCCCGCTCCCCAAAGTTAGCTAGGTTTGGCGCCTGGCGTGCTTTTTCAGGCCTTGCATCTGTAGGGGTAACCGCATGGCATCCAATACAGGATTTGTTAAACACTGCTTCGCCCTCTTTTGCAAGGTTTCCGACAGCAGCCGGTTTTTTAACCGCTTTCATATCTGCTGCCCACTGATTAAAATCTGCCTTTGATTTAGTCTTCACCTTAAAATCCATAAGTGCATGTGATGGACCGCAGAGTTCAGCACATTTACCATAGAACATGTTGCCGACATCCTCTGATTTCTTCGGATCAAACTCCAGCCAGAATTTATTTACTCCATCAACATTGGTATCCATTTTCCCTCCTACTGCAGGAATCCAAAATGAATGCTTCACATCGGAAGCCTTTAAATTGAAGTAAACCTTTTGGCCAGTCGGGACGACGAGTTCCTGACTGGTGACAATCCCTAAATCAGGATATTCAAATTCCCACCAGTATAAGTTTGCCCTTACATTTACTACAAGGGCATCCTTGGTCTTCCCAGCTTTATCTTTCTTTTCCATGGCTTTTGTATCCGCAAAGTCAAACGTGCTTATAACAGTAGGAACAGCCAGGACGATTAAAAGGATAATAGGAATAACAGTCCAAATGATTTCAAGTTTGTGATTCCCTTCAACCTGCCTGGGAATTGTTTCATCCCCTTTTCTGCGGCGGAAGCGCACAATTACAATAGCAAAAAGTACAATAACAGCAACGATTACCAGTACCATGATTAACGTGCTAAGGATCATCAGGTCATACTGTTTTTTCGCTACTTCTCCAGCTGGCGTTAATGCAGACAGGTAAGGCTTTCCGCACCCGGATAGAATTAGCGCCAAAATTGCAAAAATTGAAAACAGACGCCATTTTTGCAGCTTTTTTTTCATAGCTTAAGAAACCCCTCTTTCGTCAAAATTTCACACATTCTAAAGATGTGAATGGTTAATAAAATTCTCTCTATATAAATTCTGCAAACCAGAAAGAATCCCCAAAAAAAGGATAGGAATCAAGCTTCATTATGTATGCCGGTACAAAAGATGATGTTCTGTTATGTATTAAACTATCCGGCAATTCAAGAAGCTGCCGGATAGTCATTTAATTATATTACGGTGACAATAACCATAGCAACATACAAAATGGTCATGTAATTCAAGGAGTAGACAAACATTAGCCTGGCCCATTTTAAATCGTCTTTCATTTTATAGCCGTAAAGGCCAAGTGCAAGCCATCCGGCCGTCAATACTGAAGCCAGGATGACAAGCGGAAGGCCCAGTGAGGTAAGAAAGAATGGAACGGCAACAAGGCATGCGACCCACAAGACAATAGACCGTTTCGTTGCTTTGAATCCCTTTATTACTGGAAGCATGGGAATGCCTGCCGCCCGGTATTCTTCCACACGTTTCATTGCCAATGCATAAAAGTGGGGAGGCTGCCAGAGAAACATAATCATAAATAGCACCCAAGCCATTGTATCAAGACCCGGATCGACAGCTGCCCATCCAATAAGCGGAGGAACGGCACCGGAGATGCTGCCTACAATCGTATTTGAAACATAACGCCGCTTAGAAATCATTGTATACAGCACTACATATGAAAAAACACCGATAAAGCCGATGAATGCAGCAGTCATATTTGTTAAGCCAAGCAAAAACAGCCCTAATGCAATTAGTATGAGACTAAGTGTCAATACCTTGGCAGGACTGACTTTTCCAGTTACAGTTGGCCTGTTTTTAGTTCTTTCCATCAAATGATCAATATCGCGGTCATAAAAATTATTTAAGCTGCATGATCCTGCAATGATTAGTGCTGAACCAGCCAGGACGAAAAAAACTGTGTCGAGGTTAGTTAAAAAATGCATGCCTGAAAAATGAAGAGCCAGCCATAAGCCCGTAAAGGTCGTAATCATATTGGAATTTACTATTCCTACTTTGATAAGCGCCGTAAAGTCTTTCCAGGCACTTGTTTCTGGAATAAGGGATGCTTCGCCGTTTTTCATGTCGGCTTCTGTCAGTGCCCTGTTTGACATATATGTTCCTCCTTTGAATATTTCAGCAAACACAAAAAAACGTCTTCTGCTTATTATTTCATATTTTTTTGCATTTGCAATCGAGGAAGTGTCAACAAAGAATCAGCTTCATTCCTTTATCACTGTCAACGAAATCCTAATATAATAAATTTTATTTCTATATCATTATATTACCACGAATAAAAGTTTAAGTATCCTTCTTGAGTCTATTAAATCATACTTTAATCCAATTTTGTGGATTTTTTTTGTATAATTTTTGACCAAATTGTGACTCAATCTCTACATTCCCAAGAATCTCCTGGTATTAAAAACCCTGAATGCCAAGCGGACCGGGTGTCGTTATCCCTTTCCCGTAAATATTCCTCCTTCTTAACACTGCATCGTCCCGCAGGCACTTTTCAAACATGGAATTTGAATGACCTGCTGCTATACTCTCCCTTTCTCCCTATTAGTTTTATCAGCCGCACTGTGCATTTTCAAACATCCAGCTTGTAAGAGCGTTTACATTTATTATTTACAATTCTGCAAAAAAGAGGTAAGTTGAATAATATCAAAAAAGTTTAATTATTGAGTTTTTTGAAATAATTCTTTTCTTTTATGCTATGATTAACCAATAAAGGCCAATATGAACAGCAAAGCGAGTTCAACGAATGCTTATCGTGCTTATAGCGAACTTAGAATTAAAGAGGTGAGACTGGGTGTATCGGGCATTAAAGTGGTTTGCGGTATTAACGACAATAGGAATGCTATTAATATTGCTGGGCGGCGCTCTTGTAACTAAAACTGACTCAGGCATGGGCTGCGGACGTTCCTGGCCTCTTTGTGAAGGAAGGTTTGTCCCTTCGGATATTACTCCTGCTCTCTTGATTGAACTGGCACACCGCCTTATTTCCGGTTCAGTGGGATTCATGGTTTTAATACTTTCGGTCTGGTCCTGGAAAAGCATTGGCCATATCAGGGAAACAAAGCTTCTGTCTCTTATGTCTTTCATTTTTTTGGCGGTACAGGCACTGATTGGTGCAGGAGCTGTGCTTTGGGGTCAATCCAGTTTTATAATGGCCCTTCATTTTGGAATTTCCTTAATATCCTTTGCCTCAGTGCTCCTTCTGACTCTTCTTATTTTTGAGGTGGACAAAAAATTCGATGCAAAAAAACTGATCGTCGATAAAACGATGAAAATCCATATATACGGACTGATGATTTATACATATATTGTGGTTTATACAGGGGCACTTGTCAGGCACACGAAATCCAGCCTGGTGTGTAAAGACTGGCCTTTGTGCGTAAACAGCAGCCCCTCGCTCCCAGGCAATCTTTACGAATGGGTGCAGATGGGGCATAGGGCTGCAGCCGGATTAATTTTTATCTGGGCCGGGATTGCTGCCTACACTGCCATAACCAGATACAGACATCAAAAAGTAATATATTGGGGATGGATAACAGCTTTTTCCTTAATTACTTTCCAGGCACTTGCAGGCATTCTGATTATTGTTACGAGGCTAAACCTAATCGTTTCCCTTGCACATGTAGTATTCATTTCCTGCTTCTTTGGCGTATTGAGCTATTTGCTGCTTTTAACAAGCCGCAGCAAGAAAAACAGTTTTTCTGCCCAGGCACAGATCGCCTCCAAAAATAAGGCTGTAAACCTCCTGCCTTCGCAAAAGGGGAATATTATATAGCGAAGCAGGTCCCGCTCATGGCGGTACAGCATTCGGGCAGAAACAGAAAAAAGGCATCTCTATGAGATAGCCTTTTTTCTGTTAAAACGGGATGCTTTAAAGTCTGCACTCTTTCTGATTTATTTACTGCTCAATTTCAATGAGCAAATCTCCAGTGCTGATACCTTCGCCGTCTTTAACATGTATTTCTTTAATGGTTCCTGAATAAGGAGCCTGTACAGTGGTTTCCATTTTCATGGCTTCAGTAATAATCAAATGGTCACCTTGTTTCACCTTTTCTCCCTTTACAGCAACGACACGCAATACTGTTCCTGGCATTGTTGCTCCAATGTGAGATGGATCCTTGGGATTAGCTTTCATTTTGCTTAGGACAGATGATTTAATGCTCTCATCCTTAATGACAACCTCGCGGGACTGGCCGTTCAGTTCGAAATAAATGGCCCTGGTTCCATCGGCCTCTGCCTGGCCGATAGATACTAGTTTCACAATCAGCGTCTTCCCAGTTTCTATTTCAACCTCAATTTCTTCTCCAAGCCTCATTCCATATAAAAAGGTAGGAGTGTCCAGGTTGGAAACATCCCCAAACTGTTCAATTGTTTTCACATAATCAAGAAAAACCTTTGGATAAAGGGCATATGCCAGCGCATCAAAGCTTGTGACAGGCCTGTTGATTTCCCTGTATAGCTCTTCTTTAAGACTATCGAAATCGACTTCCTCAAGAAGCTCTCCCGGCCTTACCGTAATTGGCTTCCTGTCTTTCAATATGGCCTGCTGCAGTTCTTTTGGAAATCCTCCGCTTGGCTGGCCAAGATAACCTTCGAACAATTCAATAACTGAATCTGGAAAATCAATTGATTTTCCTTTTGCTATAACAGCTTCCTCATCCAAATCGTTTTGCACCATGAAAAGTGCCATGTCTCCTACCACTTTTGAAGAAGGTGTAACTTTTACAATATCGCCAAACATGGCATTTACTCTTTGATACATCTCTTTTACTTCATTCCAGCGTTCACCCAAACCGACTGCTTTTGCCTGCTGCTGCAAGTTGCTGTACTGGCCACCAGGCATTTCATGCTTGTAGATTTCTGTATGGGGCGCCACCATGCCGCTTTCAAAATCCTTGTAATACTCCCTGACACCTGCCCAGTACCCTGATAATTCCTCAAGGGAATCAATATCAAGCTTAGGCTGCCTTTTTGTTCCTTCAAGGGCGTAATACAAAGTCTGGGAACTTGGCTGTGAAGTCAGCCCTGCCATGGAGCCGATAGCTGTATCGACAATATCCACAC
Organism: Bacillus sp. MUM 13; assembly: GCF_001866725.1. NCBI lineage: Bacteria > Bacillati > Bacillota > Bacilli > Caryophanales > Bacillaceae > Bacillus > Bacillus sp. MUM 13. The sequence continues at coordinate 2,702 of NZ_MLYQ01000001.1, read as the reverse complement.
CTGCTTCTATTGCTTTTGCATACATGTAAATCCCGTTACCGCTCGTATCATGTGTATGCAAATGGATTGGGATTTCAATAGTATCCTTTAATTCAGAGATCAGGCGATAAGCGGCCTCAGGCTTTAGCAGCCCTGCCATATCTTTTATACCAAGGATATGCGCTCCCTGATTTTCCAGTTCTTTTGCCAAATTTTTATAATAATCAATATCATACTTTCTTCTCGATGGGTCGTTTATATCACCTGTATAACAAATCGCGGCTTCTGCCACTTTTCCGGAACTGCGGACTGAATCAATCGCAACTTCCATTCCTTTAACGAAATTAAGGCTATCGAAAATCCGGAATACGTCAATTCCAGCAGAAGCAGATTTATCGACAAACTCTTTAATTACGTTGTCTGGATAATTTTTATATCCGACAGCATTGGATGCACGCAGCAGCATTTGAAATAAAACATTCGGCGCCTTTTCACGCATCCGGAGCAGCCTGTCCCAAGGATCTTCCTTAAGGAAACGGTATGCGACATCAAATGTTGCCCCTCCCCACATTTCCAGGGAAAATAAATGTGGCAAAAGCTTGGCAGTAGGTTCCGCTATTTGAAGCAGATCCCTAGTTCTGACCCTTGTTGCAAGCAAAGACTGATGGGCATCGCGGAATGTAGTATCGGTGATGAGGACTTCATTCTGCCCTTTGATCCAATTCGCAAGACCTTCTGGACCCATAGCTTCAAGAATCTGTTTGGTTCCGCTTTGAATATCCTTGCTTGTTTTCAGTCCGCTGATATCCACTTTGTCAAAAACCGGTTTTTTCTTTTTTTCAATTCCCGGAAATCCATTTACTGTAACGTTCCCTATATAACTGAGCATTTTCGTGCCCCGGTCTTTTCTTTTAGGAAAAACAAACAGCTCCGGAGTGTCATCAATAAAGGAAGTATCGTATTCTCCCTTTTTGAATTTCTCATGTTTAATAACGTTCTCTAAAAATGGAATGTTCGTTTTGATGCCTCGTATCCTGAATTCCTTTAAGTTCCTGACCATCTTGGCGGCCGCTTTTTCAAAGGTCATGCCGTGTGTTGACAGCTTAACAAGCAATGAATCATAAAAAGGTGTTATGACCGCTCCCTGAAAGGCGTTGCCGGCATCCAGGCGCACCCCAAAACCTCCGCCTGACCTGTAGGCCATTATTTTTCCGGTATCAGGCATAAAGTTATTTAAGGGATCTTCCGTTGTGACACGGGACTGAATGGCAAAGCCATGTGTTTGTATATCTTCCTGTGCAGGAATGCCGGTTGTCGAGTCGTGAAGCTCAAATCCTTCTGCTATTAAAATCTGTGACTGAACAATGTCAATGCCTGTTACCATTTCAGTAATGGTATGTTCAACCTGAACCCTTGGATTGACTTCAATAAAATAAAATTCATCATTTGCCACAAGGAATTCGACTGTACCTGCATTGATGTAATTTACATTTTTCATTAAATTTACAGCCGCTTCACAAATACGTGTCCGCAATTCCGCAGAAATCGATACAGACGGAGCTACCTCCACAACCTTTTGATGCCGTCTCTGCACAGAACAATCCCGCTCATGCAGATGTACGATATTTCCATGTTTGTCACCAAGAATCTGAACCTCTATATGCTTTGGATGCTGAATGAATTTTTCGGCATACACTTCATCATTACCGAAAGCGGCCTTCGCTTCTGACTTTGCACGCTCATATGCCTCCTTGAGCTCTCCGGCATTATTGACGATCCTCATGCCGCGGCCGCCGCCGCCCAATGATGCTTTAATAATAATAGGAAAACCATTTTTTTCGCCAAATTCTGCGACATCCCCCAAACTTCCAATGGGCCCGTCACTTCCGGGAATAACCGGGATTTCAGCCTGTACAGCCTGGTACCTTGCTTTTACCTTATCGCCGAACATATCCAAATGCCTTGTTTCAGGGCCTATGAATATTATCCCTTCTTCTTCGCAGCGTCTTGCAAAATCAATATTCTCCGATAGGAATCCGTATCCAGGGTGAATGGCATCTACACCGCTTCTTTTTGCAATTTCAATAATGCCTTCAATATCTAAATAAGCATCGATTGGCTTCTTTCCTTCCCCGACTAAATACGCTTCATCAGCTTTATATCGGTGATAAGAGCCAGAGTCCTCTTTGGAATAGATGGCAACTGTCCGAATATTCAGCTCGGTACATGCCCTGAAAATCCTGATTGCGATTTCTCCCCGGTTTGCAGCAAGGACTTTTGTAATACGACTTTTTTTCATAATAGCACCTACTTTTATGTATTTTAGCTGAATTGCTTATTTCATATTTGCCAAGGGGGACACATCAGAAAGATTCTTACAAAAATCTGATACTGGCACCCTTCAAATATTGCAATATGAAATGGACATGAATATATTGAAAAAAAGAACGGAGAACAATCTCGGTCTTTTACTTCACAATTTAAATGGAAACTAGCCCTATATGTTTTGATAAATCAACATGGCAGATTCCCAAGAAATCCCCTGTTAAGATAACCCAATTATTCAAATATAATATTTATATGGAATAAACAGAAAATAACGAATATGGTTATGTATCCTTTAAAAATAATACTTAAACAATAATACGAAAATATTCTGAATACAATAAAAAAATCATTTACAGCAACTTTTTTATCATTATATATAAAAAAACCATTTACTG